>JAEKKE010000423.1 GCA_019510535.1 Acidobacteriota bacterium | reverse complement strand
TTTAGTAGATGCGGTCAGGGAATGCTAGAGTTGCAAAATTTTTGAACAAGTTCAGGATTGCAGGGTGGAACGGTAACTTGGAACGTGAACCCACTGCATTCCGGCGGCCTCGGCGGCCTGGATACCGGCGTCGGCGTCCTCGAAGACGAGACAATCTACCGGCTCGACATTCAGCCGAGCGGCGGCGGTCAGGAATGGTTCAGGATTGGGCTTGCCCTGCTTGTAGTCCTCAGCGCCGACGATGACAGGGAAGTAGCTCAGCAGGTTAAGCGTCGTGAGCGTACGGCGAATGGAATCGCGCGGAGATCCGGAGACGATGGCGAAGGGGATTTTGCCGTACTGCTCATGGACATGTTCGAGCACCGCGGCTACCGGTGTGACCTGGTCCAGCATGCTGAGGTACAGGTTCTCCTTGCGATGGGCGACCGCGGCGGGATCGAGTTTATAGCCGAAATGCCGGTTCAGATTCTCAACCACTCCGATGAGCGGAACCCCGCCCCAGGCATAGAAGAGATCTTCCGGGAAGGTCCCTCCGGCCTCTTCCACCGCCTTCGTCCAGGAGACGAAATGCAGTGGCATGGTATCGGCGATGGTGCCGTCCGTGTCGAAGAGATAGGCTTTGAAGTTTCCGGCTGGGAGAGCGAGAGAATTCGTGTCCATACTTTATTTTGCCGTACCGAGCAAACCTTCCAGAAGCTGCGCGACGCCATCCTCAGTATGGGGTGGCAGAACACGCCATTCGTGCCGGCGAGCAAGAGCGAGCAGATCCGGTGGAGCGTTGGACATTAGAGCCGCTGTCCCCGCGGTCTGCAGCATCGAAAGATCGTTCCAGTTATCGCCGACAGCGAGTGTCTGCCCCATGGGAAGATTCAGGCTGCGGGCGAGCCGCTCCAGGGCAATGCCTTTGGAGCATCCTGCGGGAAGAATGTCGACGATGCAGAGATCGCGCTCCGGATACTCCGTGCGGTGGATGGCGACGCGAGCTGTGTGCAGCCGTTCGTGGGCGTCGTGATTGGCGGAGTAAACATGCTCATGCGCGAGCAGGTGAGCTTCGGCCTGCTGCATGTGATCGATGGTGCCGCAGAGCATTGCCTGGATTGGCGAATCTCCGGTAAGGGCATCTTCGATCGGGTTGACGTGGGAGATATAAGGTTCATTGGCGACCATCCAGCGGCTGATGGACTGATGTAGATCGTCGAGGTGCTCAACTACGAGGGCTCCGCGGGCATCTTCGCCATCGGGGCCGACAAGGTCGAAGGTGAGAACCAGCGTGTTGCGGAAATCAGCGAGATGCTGTGCGAGCCAAAGCGACGTATCGCGGGCAAGAGTGGAACGGTGCAGCAACTCGTGGTTGAAGTTGCGCAGGACGGCTCCGTTGGAAGAGATAAGGGTATTGTGCGGCGCCAGGCCGATTTCTCGCAGCACACGCAGGGCGTAGCAGTGCCGCCGGCCGGTAGCAATGGCGATGTGAATGCCGGCTTCCTGGGCACGCAGCAATGCATCGATGGCGCGTTGCGTGACTTTGCCCTCCGGCGGAAGCAGGGTGCCGTCAATATCGATGGCGATGAGGCGTGGTGATTGCTGCAAGGCAACTCTCTAGGTACTAAGTAGGGATGCAGTCCGGCTCTTTGACGCGAGCTCTGGACTTGGTGGTAAGGGTGATAGCGGCCACGAGGATCAGCATGCCGCCTGTGATGCCGGTAGGTCCTAGCTTCTCTCTCAAAAGAGTAACGCCGAGGATAGATCCCATGAGCGGCTCCATGTTGAGAAAGACGCCGGCCTGAGATGCGGGAATATGGGCGATGCCGTAGTTCCACAGGAAGGTGGAGGCAGCCGTGCACAAAAGGCCGCTGGCGGCGAGAGCGAGCCAGGCTTTCAGAGAGATGCCATGCACCGGAGGCATGCCATAGATCGCGGGCACAATCAGGCAGAGCATCAGCATGCCGCTCACCAGGCCGTAGGCGGTGACCACCAGTGCGGAATGGCTTCCCATGAGCCGTTTGTTACACAGAACCCAGAAGAGAGCGATCAACAGCGAAAGAACCACCAGCAGGTCTCCGGCAAGCGTAGGATCTCCTGCGGCATGGCTGTGGCGTCCTCCCGTGGCGATCAGTGCCGCACCGGTAGTGGAGACGGCTAAAGAAGACCAACCGATCCAGTCAAGGCGCTCGTGCGCAAAGAGAGTAGCCCCAACGGCCAGAATGACCGGCATCGTGCCCACCATGAGAGCGGCATGGGAAACGGTCGTAAGCGAGAGTCCCTTGAACTGCAGGAGGAATTGCAGCGGAATCCCGAGGAAAGTGCCGAGCAGCAGCGTACCCCATCCGGAGCGCGAGAGCCCTGGCCGCCGTGTCAGCACGACAGGGACCATGGCCAGGGTGGCGAACAGGAAGCGATAGAAGACCATGTGCCCTACGGCCATCTCGGCCAGGGCGATCTTGCCAAAGTAAAAACCCATGCCCCAGAAGGTGCCTGCAGCAGCGCAGGCCAGAAATCCTGATGCTCGGCTGTGTGAAGGGGCCATCTCTTCAATGTCGCACACCTGAGGGGAGTGGCGGGTGAGAGCGCGTTATGAAAGAGTGGGAGTCACACGCAACGATGCAGATACGATGGGCCAATGCGATCTCGGGAATAGAGTATTTTTCCCGTAGGTGTGGTGTAGGGATTTGGCATCTATGGGCGTTTTCCGCAATGAAAACGCCGCCGCACGCCTCTTCCGGGATACCCATCAACAGGAAAAATGCTCTAGCCATGCTCTGTATGCATACGGTTCTGTTTGCGCAGGCTCAGATTCCGTTGCAATCGCCAAGACAGCAGAAAACATCGCCCAACCAGCCCCAGGTCCCAAAGACGCAAAAAGCTGATCTTCGCATCGATCTGGGCTTGATACTGCCGCAGGCCAGGTTCCTTTTGGATCGCACCGTGTACCAGACCATCGACTTCGTCGATGAGAGGCATCTGCTGGTGACCTCCCCGGTCAAGGAGCTGCTGCCGCGTATCGTCGACGATCCGGATACCGATGAAGACCGGATGGTGAAGGCACAGCTCATCGAGCTCCCCTCGGGAACCGTTGTCGGTGAGACGAAGTGGCGTCTGCACGATGGATGGCGCTATCTCTGGCGATTGGGTAGGGGACAGTTTCTGCT
>JAEKKE010000422.1 GCA_019510535.1 Acidobacteriota bacterium | reverse complement strand
TGGCCCATTCGCAAATTGCTACTTGTTGTAGGGCCAGAATTTGAACTCCTGCCCAGTCTTCGCTGCCTTGGCGCGTTCTTTCGCTTTCGGGCTTTCGATCTTGTTGCGCTTCAGTAGCTCCAGCGCCAAGTCCCGGTAGGCATCGGACCCGCGTGACCGCGGGTCGTAGACCATTACCGGCTTTCCGTGGCTGGGAGCCTCCGCCAGACGTACATTGCGAGGAATGGTGGTCTTCAGCAGCTTGTCCCCAAAGAACTCATGCAGATTCGCCGTGACCTGCTGCGCTAGATTGGTGCGCTCGTCATACATGGTCATCAGCACTCCTTCGAGCGCCAGGCCAGGATTGAAGGCCTGGGAGACCCGGTCCAGCGTACTCATCAGCTCGCTGATGCCTTCCAGGGCGAAGTACTCGGCTTGCATCGGAACCAGTAGACCGTCCGAGGCTACCAGCGCATTCAGGGTCAGCAGATCCAAGGCTGGCGGGCAGTCCAGCAGGATAAAGGGAAAACGCTCCCGCAGTGGGGCCAGGGCATCCCGCAGCCGGAATTCACGACGGTCCTGCTGGATAAGCTCAATGGTGGCGCCGATCAGGTTCTTGCTCGAAGGGATCAGCTTCAAGGTGCCGATCTCGGTCGTGAGCATGGCTGCGTCCGGCGTCACGGCGGTCATCAGCACGTCGTAGGTGGACGCTCGCTCGTCATCCCGACCGAAACCGAGGCCGCCAGTGGAGTTTGCCTGGGGATCGATATCGATCAGCAGGGTATCCAGGCCTTCCAGGGCAATGGCGGCAGAGAGGTTGATGGCAGTCGTCGTCTTACCGACGCCGCCCTTCTGATTCACTATGGCGAGAACCTTGCTCATGGGAACAGACTTGAGCCTACGGGAGGGGCGATACGAGGTTCAATATGTAGCCCTCTGATACCTGTGGAACGAAGGTGGAAAAGTGTGGTTCCACGTGGAACACCGGTGCCGAAAACCCGCGCCAGTGCTCTACAGGACGCATTTCGGGAGTTTTCCACCGGCAAAGAATGGGAAGTTGGAAAAGGTTGAAAGTTGCAAGCGGAAAGTGGAAGGCGTGAGGCATAACTTGAGCAGCCAATTTTGCTGCTGAAACGGCGATGTTCCACGTGGAACACCCGGATCGTTCCAATCACTACGGACCGGGTGCCCTAGGTCCCGCTTTTTGGGACCTAGGAATTCGAGCGAAGCTCGAACCGCCTCTCCTCTGGCTGGTTGGCTTGATACCTTACTGGAGGACCATCACTGACTGGATGTTCCACGTGGAACACGGTTCACTCATGATGGTCATTCGAACAAGGGAAGAATCCGTTGTATCGGGCATCGCTCCATATTTGCCCGGAACCGCTTTCCTTTGTCATTTCGTAGCGAAGCGAGAAATCTGCTTTCTTTCTGTCGTGACTCGGGGCGTCAACAAGAAAACCAGATCCTTACAGGATGACAAAACTAGGGTTCGAGCTCGCGGTCGAATACCCAGGTTCCAGAATCGGGAACCGGGGCACCCGGTTGTGCGCGGAAGATGGGGTGACTTAGGCATGTTCCACGTGGAACATCTCTGAATCTTGGGGGCAAGCAGGCTTCCACCCACCCCATGCCGTACGTCGTCAACCTTCCTGTTCCACGTGGAACACAGCAACCACCCCATCCACCGACCCAGGCAGCGGCATAACGAACTTCGCAGACGGGCGTAACCCCTCAACCTGGGCACGGGTTGTCAGCAACATCAGATACCCTCCGGAACGAACCAGCTTCTCCGCCACCGGAATCATCTCCTGCATCTTGTCCACGGCCCGCATCGCGACGATATCGAAGCTCCCAACCAGCTTTTCCGCCCGGTCTGCCCAAACCTCCGTCTTCAGCCCCAGCGTCCGTACCGCCTCCCGCAGAAACGCCGCCTTCTTCCCTTGAGATTCCGCCAGCGTTACCGCAATTTCTGGCCGGAGGATCTGAATCGGAATCCCGGGAAATCCACCCCCGGAACCCAGGTCGAGCATTGTCCCCGCCCCCTCCGGTACCAAGCCTCCGGCGAAAAGGCTCTCCCCGAAGTGCCGGCGCACCATCTCCTCCGGCTGCCGGATGGCTGTTAGGTTTGTCCGGGCATTCCACTTCAGCAGCAGGTCTAAGTACGCCGACAATCTCTCCGCAACACCGGCGGGCACTCCGGCAGGCAAATACGGTTGCAGTAAAGACTCCAGAGTTTCCAGCGAAAGCGTAGCCATCGCCAAGAAGTCTATCGCCCGCAGCTAAATTCGGCCGAATTCAAAGGTTTGTGGATAAACCAAACGATTAACTGTGTCATTTTTGCCACATCCCCACTTCTTTGAATCGGGGCTACTCTGACTCTCGTCACAAGTTTGGGACGGTGATTGGAACGAGTGTCAGGTAAGCCTCATTACGAACGCACCATCGCCTCGGAGATCAGCTTCTCGGGCATTGGCCTTCACTCCGGAGCCCCCGTCACGCTGCGCCTTATCCCTGCCCCCGCAGGATCAGGTATCGTGTTTCGCCGGACCGATCTGGACGGCTTCGAGGTTCCTGCCAACAACCGCAATGTTGCCAAGGTCAGCTACGCCACCAGCCTGATGCGCCAGGGCGTACTCATCTCTACAACAGAGCATCTGCTCTCAGCCCTTATTGGTTACGGCATCGACAACGTCATCGTCGAGATCGACAATCTCGAGCTCCCGATCCTCGACGGCTCCGCAGGACCGTACGTGACGGAATTCGAACGCGTCGGCAGCCGCCAGCAGCGCCGCAAACGGGAGTACATTCGCATCCTCAAAGAGGTTGAGGTCCGCGAGGGCGATAAGTTCATCGGGGTCTATCCCGGCACCGGCTACCAGATCGACTACCTCATCGATTTCCCCTCTCCCATCGGCCGGGAACGTTTCCTCGGCGACCTCGAGACCGGAGCCTATACCGACCTCATCGCTCCTGCACGCACCTTCGGTTGGAAGGAGGATGAGGCCAAGCTTCGCGACATGGGTCTGATCCGCGGAGTCTCCGAGCAGTCGGCCATCATCCTGACCCGCATCGGCGTTCAGAACGGCCCCCTTCGTTTCCCAGACGAGTTCGTCCGCCACAAGGTGCTCGACCTTATCGGAGATCTCGCTCTGGCAGGCCGCCGCA
>JAEKKE010000721.1 GCA_019510535.1 Acidobacteriota bacterium | reverse complement strand
CTTCCGCCGCTTGAATCATCCGCTCAGACTTGCTCGGCTTGTCGCGATAGACCAGCCTGTATCCGCCCCGTTCAATCCCCGCCACATCCGCTCGTGGATTGATGCTGTCTACCCGATCGTGCAGGAACTTCGCCCAGTCATACGGGACCACTTGGTTCAAGTCCTGTACGAGTTCGTCAAACGTGTACGTCACGATCAACGGCCCTGTGTTGCCGCCTTTGCCGAGAAAGATCTTTGCAAAATCATTCAGTGACTTCTTGTTGTCGCTCATCTTGCGAATCAGCGTGTCCGCATCGAGCCACAGCAGTTCGCCTTCTAAGTAGTAATCTTGCCCGCGCCGCCAGTTTTCCCATGCGCGATTCCCACCGCGCAAAATGCTTGCAGCAACCGCGGTATCGACTGTCGGCCGCCACTCGCGTCCGCGTGTATGGTCCAATTCGGCCGCGACCATCGCCAGGCCATCCTTGTACTGATCAGCATTCTTTAGCCCCGATCGCGCGGCCAGCACGTCGCCCCAATACTGCGTCATGCCTTCGTAAACCCACAACAGCGCGCCTTGCATCGGAGTCGCAAAATCCGGCTGATACAGACCAGCAGGCCGGCGATATTTGCCCCAGGACGTCGCCGACACGTCGGACGCCTGTCCCTGGGATCCGACCAACTGGGGCGTCAGGGACAATAGCGCGGGGCAGGCCTGGTACGACTCGCTGATCACCCAATACGCGCGGTGGGGCGTCGATTATCTCAAGGTCGACTGCATTTCCGACCATCCTTACAAGCCCGCCGAGATCCGGATGATCCACCGCGCGATCGCCAGGTCCGGGCGGCCGATCGTGCTCAGCCTTTCCCCCGGACCGACGGCCTTCAACGTCGCTGCGGAAGTCGCCTCGAAGGCGCAGCTGTGGCGCATTTCGGATGATGTCTGGGACGTCTGGACGACCAAGAAGGACTGGCCCAGAGGTATCGACGAGCATTTCGATCAGATGGCGCGATGGGCCCCGCTCGCGCGGCCGGGCAGCTGGCCCGACGCCGACATGCTTCCCCTCGGCTATCTCGGCCCGACTCCGGGTTACGGCGATCCGCGGCAGACCTTGCTCACGCCCGACGAACAGCGATCGGTCATGACTTTGTGGGCGATTGCACGATCACCCCTGATCCTCGGCGCCAACCTGACCAGGCTCGATCCGGCGACGCTCGCGTTGCTGACGAATCGCACGGTCATCGACATCGATCAGAACGGGCGCGATGCCCGTCAGGTGAACCGCGACGGATCGGTCGTGGCGTGGACTTCAACGGGGCGCACCGGCAAGCGGTACCTGGCGCTCTTCAACACCGCCGAT
>JAEKKE010000176.1 GCA_019510535.1 Acidobacteriota bacterium | reverse complement strand
GGCCAGAGGCAGCGCATCCTGATCGCTATGGCGATCGTGAACCAGCCCCGGCTGCTCATCGCCGATGAACCGACAACGGCGCTCGACGTCACCGTCCAGGCACAGATTCTGCGTCTGCTGGCAGACCTGCGGGAACGGCACGGTCTCTCTATGCTCTTCATCTCACACGATCTCGCGGTCGTAGCCCAGACTGCTGACCGGGTCGCGGTTATGCAGCAGGGTCACATCGTCGAGCAGGCGACGGTCCAGCAGATCTTCCACCAGCCGCAGCATCCCTATACGAAACGCCTGCTGGCCTCCGCCCCGACCATGCAGACAGACCGATCGAAACCCTTGGCGCAGGTGTAAAGCACCGCCGTCGGCCTGCCATCCCTGAATGCTCCGTGTCCCCAACGAACTTGTTCGCTGGGGTGATAAGTGACGAACCTGCTTTTTGCAGGATGCTCGTCGCTCTAAGATCCCTCTTTTTCAAGCTTTTAGCTTTCCGCCCAAACTTGTTACATTGGTGTGCAGGCCCAACCCACACCAGTTGCGCGCCGAACACCGAATTTATCTGTCATGCGCGCGCTTGTTCTCTCCGATATTCACGGCAGTTTGGAAGGCTTAGAGGCTGTCCTCGAGGCAGCCGGCGCCGTCGACAGAGTGTGGGATCTCGGTGACGTTGTCGGCTACGGCGCCAGTCCCAACGATGTTGTTGAAAAGATTCGCGCCGTTGGCTCACTGCATGTCCGTGGCAATCATGACCGCGTCGCTGCCGGCCTGACCTCGTCGCTCAACTTCAATCCCATCGCCCGCGCCGCGGCCCTATGGACGCAGGAGGCGCTCTCGCCGTCCAACATGGATTGGGTACGCGCCATGCCGCAGGGACCAATCTACCCCGAGGGAGTTGCCGTGGCTTGCGTGCATGGCTCCCCACTCGACGAAGACGATTACATCCTCAACGTGCGCGATGCCTGGGCGCCGCTGCAGCAGATGCAACAGCCACTCACCTTCTTCGGTCACACGCATGTGCAGGGAGGCTTCATCCAGCAAGGAACTGGCTGGCGCGAACTGATTCCCGAATACCGCTCCCGCGAAGTCGCCGAGACCTGGGTCCTGAAGCTCGATCCCGAGTGCCGCTACCTCATCAACCCAGGCTCCGCCGGCCAGCCCCGCGATGGCGACTGGCGCGTCGCCTGCGCCATCTACGACACCGACGAGACCACCATCACCTTCCACCGCCTGCCCTACGACATCATCAAAGCCCAGGGCAAGATCCTGATGGCAGGGCTGCCCGACCGGCTGGCGATACGGCTGAGAGACGGTAAGTAAAACGGTTGAATGGTTGAATAGTTGAATGGTGAAAGCAAGCCAACCAGCTATTGAACAGCGGGCCTGGTGAGTCGAAATTACCGAACCGTGCGATGCGTTTTGTGCACTATTCAACCATTCAACGATTCAACCATGCAACCCGCTCCTAAAAGGAGCGGCCTATCGTGAAGCTCAGCTTCCTTCTGCCTGCATCGCCAAGCGCCGGACCGAAGCTGATGACGCCTAATGGAGTCTCTGCCAGCACACCGAACATGACGTCCTGCCGCAGGAAGCTTGAGACCGGCTGAGCATAGTCTGTACCGGTTACGCCCATCGATCGTGGAGCGCGCATCTGTCCGGCCTCGTACGCAATTGCCAGATAGATGTTCTGTCCCAGGGGGTCGGGCAGCTTCGCAATCCTGCGTAGATAGGCTTCGCGGAGGTAGAAGTAATCCGTTCCGCGATACTCCTCAAAGGCCGAGGCGGAGAGCCTGCCTGGCCCGCCCAGCGTGAAGCGGTACGGCTGGGCCACGTCGCGATTGAACAACGTGCCACCTTCGGCTGCAGCGAGGAAGCTGTTGCCTCCGATGGTATGTGCGAACTGCAGCCTACCGACGATGCGTGGAGCCGCGGCCGCCTGCTCGCCTGCCTTCAGATAGCCTGCGCCCACGTTGTATTGAAACCCGCGTTGCGCCACTTCGGCGCGGTCCTGCGAGTCGTGGGCATAGCGCACATCGAAGAGATGTGCCACCTGCGATGAGTCGCCCTGGCCGTCGCTGCCCGTCTTGGTAACCCAGCGCTGGCTCCATGCCTGCCATCCCGCACGCACCTCAGTGCTATGGCTGAAGGTGTATCCGACATCAACACCGCCTCCGCCCTGCTGCCACAGCCGTTCCGACAAGCGATTCTGGCCATGGTAGATGAAATATGGCCGCCGGGTGAACTCTCCATGCGGTGCGATAAAGATACCCCGTGCATTCAGCAGGCGGTAATACTCCAGGTCGAATTGCTGCAGCCAGCCAAGATGCGCGGAGCCGCGAAGCTCCGAGCCGTACCGTCCGAAGTCCTGATGCAAATATGTGAGGTCGAGCGTGAAACGCGGAGTCTGGCCCGACTGTGCCTGTCCATTGACTCCGATAAGAATGAACGGAGGCCCGTTCTCCTTATCAGCCAGCTTCACAGTAATCTCCGCGTCACGCACACCGCGAATGGGCCCCTTCGGATAGCTAACCTGGTAGGTCGCCTCATAACGTTCGTCTGCCCGCAGCTCATCCAGCCGCTTGTCGATGACGGCAGCTTCGGCAGGCTGGCCTACCAATTTCTGCAGCTTGCGCTCGACAGCTTCTTTCACCTCGTGGTTTTCGGTATCCACCTTGATGGAGGCGATGTTGCGCGGCCTGTCCGCCGTCCGCGAAGTCCGGTTCGCAAGATACGCCGCCCACTCCGTATCGGAAACGGCGTAGGCTATCAGCTTGGCTTTTTGCGCCTCGGTGGCGTCGTAGCCAAGCTTTGCCAGGTCTTCAGCCTTGGAGTAGTCCATCGTCGTCATGTCGCCGGTCTTCGGCTCGATCACGACATCCGCGAGTCGTCGCGCAAAGGCATCGAGACCGCGAGAATCACATCGTCATGCAGGTCAGACTTCAACGTCTGTGTCGGCAGATTCTCAAGTACGCCCCCGTCCACATAGGTGTGTCCGTCTCTCTGCACCGGGGGAAAGATTCCCGGTAGCGCGATGGAGGCACGGATCGACTCCGGCAGTGATCCGCGTGCGAACACCACCGGCTTGCCCTCGGTGATATCCGTCGCCGAACAGCGGAACGGAACCGACAATTGGTCGAAGCTGGTCATGTCGCCATACGACAAAAACTGCGCCGAAAGAAAAGTGTTCAGCCCGGCATCGACCAGCAGGCCATTGCGAACGCTGATGCCGTGCTTCAGACCGATAGTCATGTAGTTGGGCGCGCTGCGGCGATCTTCGCGCCGGCGGTAGTTTAGCGTGTTGAAGTCGTTGGAAAGGCGAAAGACCTTGGTCAGCACCTCATCGCTGGTCAACTGTTGAATATCATCCGGCGTATGCCCGGTGGCATAGAGTGCCCCGACCAGCGCTCCCATACTGGCGCCCGCGATGCCGTCGACCGGAATGTGATGCTCCTCCAGCCAACGCAGCACACCGATCTCTGTAAGTCCAAGCGCACCACCGCCGCCGAGAGCCAAACCTATCTTCTTTCGGGCGGGTTGGAGTGTAGACTCCACAGTCTGTGAGGACAGAGAGGTGGAACACAATGCGGCGGCCAGCAAAGCCGCTACGGTCGAACGTTTCCGCATATCTTATGGGATGCCCTTCTCCTACCGGCGGTCCAGCAAAAACTACACGAGGGAAACGGGATGGCTAACGGTACGTATATGGAGCATAGAGCCCATACACTGGGTGCCCCATCCATCGCATATCGGGTTGCCCAACGAACCTGTTCATTGGGGTGGTTGCCCCTCGGGGAACATGGGTTCGCTTTTAAGTATTCAAGTCGCCACGGTGCCCACCCTCCTCATTGGTGAGCCCCATCCCAAACCTGTAAAGGATCTCCTGATAACAACCGGTAAAGCATCTACTGAGACTGAACAACGGCGTTAGGGTGGGCAGGAAGAACAGAGATCTGATTCAGCGCACGAACAAAGGACGGTTCGCGCGCAGCGCGAATACTCATGTCCCCGAGGGACATGGGGCACCCAGTGTATGGGTTACTCCAACAAAAAGGCCCGGCTGTCGCCGGGCCTCGTCTGGTGCAGAGTTGAAGCGCAGACTTATGCCTGTGCTTCCTCCGTCGAAGCGGCGAGCTTGGTGGTCGCGACGGTCCAGTTGGACTCGCCGATCTTGAAGCGGGCAAAGCGGCGAACCGAGATATTCTCGCCAAGCTTGCCGATCTTCTGCGCGATAAGCTGCGCGATCGTCAGCGACTGCTCCTTGATGAAGGGCTGCTCCAGCAGGCAGACCTCCTCGTAGAATTTGGACATCTTGCCCTCGAGCATCTTCTCGATGATGTTGGCCGGCTTGCCGCTGGCGGCAGCCTGAGCGCGGTAGACTTCCTTCTCACGCTCGATGTCCTCAGCCGTAACCTCTTCCTTGCCGACGTAGCGAGGATCGGTTGCAGCGATGTGCATCGCGATGTCCTTCAGCAGTTCCTGGAAGTCGGTGGTAAGGGCAACGAAGTCGGACTCGCAGTTCAGCTCCAGCAGAACGCCGATCTTGCCGCCGGCGTGGATGTAGCTGCCCACCAGGCCCTCGTTGGTCGAGCGCGAAGCCTTCTTGGCCGCGGAAGCCATGCCGCGCTTACGCAGCACGACAAATGCCTCTTCCATATCGCCCTTGGCCTCCTGCAGCGCCTTCAGGCAGTCGCCCATGGGAGCGCCGCTCTTCTCGCGGAGTTCCTTTACCAGCTTTGCGTCGATCTTTGCAGTCTCAGTCGCCATGTTCCATTTCCCTTCTTTTCCGTTCAAATCTTCGTTGATCTGCCATCCCGCGCACATCAATATCCGGTTACGCGGCAGGCATACAAAAAGAGCGTGGTTGCCAATGAACCGGCAGCCACGCTCCCTTGTGAAAGTTCGTGATCTGCTTAGGCGCCGGCTTCGGCGGTAACCTCAGTCTCGCTCTCCGTCTTGCGGATGCCGCCACCCAGGGCAGCTTCCAGATCGACGGTCTCTTCTTCTTCAGCCACGGCTTCCGGAGCAGCAACTACGACATCGCCCTCTTCGCCGTCTTCACCGAGGAAGTGCGACTCGGGCTGAACCGGGGTCACATCCTGGTATTCGTCAGCAAACGCCTTGTCGCCAACCATCTGCACGCCCTCGTGAGCGGCATCGGCGATCTTGGTCGTAAACAGGCGGATGGCGCGCAACGCGTCATCGTTGCCGGGGATAACGTAGTCCACCACGGTGGGGTCGCAGTTCGTGTCGACAACGGCAACCACCGGGATGCCCAGCTTGCGGGCTTCAGAGACGGCGATAGCTTCGTTGTTCGAGTCGACGATGAAGATCGCATCCGGCAGGCGACGCATGTTCTTGATGCCACGGAGATTGGCATGCAGGTGCTTGCGCTCGCGCTCCAGGCGGATGACTTCCTTCTTCGTCATCAGCTCATAACGGCCATCGGTCGACATCTCGTCCAGCTCCTGCAGACGCTTGACCGACTTCTGCACCGTAACCCAGTTCGTCAGCAGACCGCCAAGCCAGCGGTTGTTGATGAACGGCATACCGGCGCGCTCGGCTTCCTCTGCGATGGCGTCCTGCGCCTGGCGCTTGGTGCCGACGAACAGAACGGTCTTGCCCGAAGACGTCATGTCGGTGACGAACTTCGCAGCTTCCTTGAACATCTTCAAGGTCTTCTGCAGGTCAATGATGTAAATACCGTTGCGCTCGCCGAAGATGTACTCCTTCATCTTCGGGTTCCAACGCTTGGTCTGGTGCCCGAAGTGTACGCCCGCTTCGAGCAGCTCCTTCATCGTAATCGTTGCCATTGAGGCTCCTTCATCAGGTCATCGAGCCAGTACAACAGAGCGGCCGATTGATCCCGTTCGTGGGAAATTTAACTACTTGGCCGGCGGCAGCCGAAGCCGCCGCCGGGTCGAACCAAAACCAGAAGCCAGCGACTAGCGCTTGCTGAACTGGAAGCGCTTGCGGGCGCCCTTCTGACCGTACTTCTTACGCTCCTTGGCGCGGGCGTCACGGGTCAGCAGGCCATCGGCCTTCAGGGTCTTACGCAACTCGGGATTCACATCGAGCAGAGCGCGAGCAATGCCCATCTTCACGGCATCAGCCTGGGCAGCAACACCGCCGCCGGCTACCGTCGTCACCACGTCAAACTGTCCCTCGAGCTGAGCAGTCTGAAGAGTGCGCTTCGCCGAAGCACGCTGCTGCTCGGTCACGAAGTAAACGTCACGGGGCTTGCCGTTGACCGTGAACTCGCCCGATCCCGGACGCAAAAACACGCGCGCGATCGCCGACTTGCGACGACCCGTGCCATAGTACTGAACCAAATCCGCCATAATCCTCTCGAATCCTCTACCGTTATGCAGTCAGCTCAACAGCCTCAGGCTGCTGGGCCAGATGCGGATGCTTATCTCCGCGGTAAACCTTCAGCTTGGTCGCCATCTGGCGGCCCAGCTTCGACTTGGGCAGCATGCCCTTGATCGCCTCTTCCACGATCGCCTCGGGCTTGCGCGCCAACAGCTTATCGAATGCTTCCTCGCGCAGACCGCCGGGGAACCCGGTGTAACGGCGATAGATCTTCTGCTGGCTCTTCAGACCGGTCAGCTTGATCTTCTCCGCATTGATCACGATGACGTGATCACCCGTATCGATGTACGGGGTGTACTTCGGGCTGTTCTTGCCGGTAAGAATGTTCGCCGCGCTGCTGGCAAGACGTCCAAGGGTCTTGTCGGTCGCGTCCACCACGAACCACTTGCGATTGATGTCCTTTGCGCCGGGCACAAACGTCGACATTGCTGCTTCTCCTGAAACCAAAATCCTACGAAAACGACTAAATTTCGCTTCCACACGGCCAAAACGGGGCAAGAAAGATGCGCCCGGACCTGCCAGGTGGACTTGCGCTCAATGCAGTGGGTGCTTTCGGGGTCCTTGTCCGTCAAGCGGACGCTACCAGGAGTCGGGCCTCATCGCCGATCAAACGGCTCTTTCTGCCCATTCACCCCAGGCTGCCCCAGGTGGATCCACGGCGGAGTTCTCGCCTCAAAAAGGCGCAGAACTGCGCGAGATTTAACAGTAGCTCACTTTCAGGGAGGAGTCAACGGAGGTACTCCTCACAGAGCCAACTTCAGTCTAAAGCAATTTCCCTGTTACGGAATAACCCATGCAGCGGTGTTTCATTTCGGAAAACGCCCATAGATGCAGAAGCCCTGCTCTGCACCTGGGGAAAATGCTCAAGCCTGGAAATCCCATCCAAAACCCTCCAGCCCGAAGGCCCTCCACCGAAAGCATTGTTCCGCCCACTGCTATCCGGTACCCTTGCCCCCATGCGGCGCTTTTTCTCCCTCTCCCTCGCTCTGCTTGCCTTGTTCTCCCTTTCGGCCTCCTCCGCCCGGGGCCAGTCCACCGAGGCGGCCCTCACAAAACGTCTCTCCGGCCGGCAGTTCCTGCTGCGCGGCTGCTGGCAGAGCGCGAACCTCTGGTTCACCGCCGACGGTCGCCCGCTGAACGACTACCCGGAGCTCCCGTTCACCCTCGCCGGAGTCAAAGTCGACCACATCAAGCTGCTCAAGAACGGTCTCCAGATCGAAGCCCACCGCATGGGGTTGGAGATCGACGCCAAAGCCCGCGGAACTGTGCGCTGGGTGCCCATCACCCTGACCAACACGCCTGGCGACCACGCAGCAGCCGAGCCCCTCCAGTTCCACATCAGTCCGCCACCGTCCGGCGACTACGCCGCCGCCCTCGACGCCATCTTCGCAGACAGCGCCAACGACCTCGCTCCCCGCCTGCCTATCTACTGGCAGACTGCGGCCACGCAGTTCTTTGGCCAGAACGAGCCTCCTCTACCCGAAGCCTCCCGCCTGCGCGGTCCGGACCTAAAGCACTATGCCTCCCTGGGCACCTTCTCCGGACAAGACCAGAACCAGACAGCCTCCGCCAGCAACACTCAACCAGCTCTGCTCTCCGGCGCCAACCCCGACTTCACGCCTGCCGCCCGGAGGCTGAAGTACGCCGCCGTCGTCATCGTCCGCTTCACCGTCAATGCCGACGGCTCGGTCAGCAAACCGCAGGTCGCTCAGCCCGCCGGTCTTGGCCTGGATGAAGCCGCTGTCGCTGCGGTGCTCCAGTACCGCTTCCGTCCTGCCACGGTCAACGGCAAGCCGCAGGCCACGGAGATCGGCACAGCCATCCGGTTCGCACTAGGGAATTGAAGAATTGAATGATTGAAGAATGGAATAAGCCCACCGAAGCAGGTTGAGATCCTTCTTCTCCAGTTCCCAGCAAAAGACAAATGCACGCGCGGAGTGTAATCAATTCTGTTTGCTTCGCAACAAAAACAGGTACAGCGGGTCACGCACTCTAAAGCGCGAATCCTGCCAGGACCTGAAGCATGAGCGATTTTGCTGTCCAACTCGATTTGCAACAAGCCTCAAACACCGTTGAACTTGCGGTGATTCTGCCGACTTACAACGAGTGCGCCAATATCGTCGAAGCGATCCACCGCACACAGACAGTCCTGGGAAACATGCCGCACGAGATCATCGTCGTGGATGACAACTCCCCGGACGGGACTGCGGATGTGGTTCGTCAACTTGCCCGTCAGGACAGCCGCCTCCGCCTTATCCATCGCATCGGCCGTCGAGGTCTCTCCTCGGCCGTGATCGAAGGCATGATGGCATCCACCGCACCAATGCTTGCGGTGATGGATGCTGACATGCAGCACGATGAAACAGCCCTCCCCCGCATGATCGAGAAGATGCAGCGCGAGCATCTTGACCTGGTCGTCGGAACGCGTAACGCCCATGGCGGCAGCATGGGAAACTTTGCACGCGTTCGTGTCCGTGTCAGCCAGCTCAGCGCGCAGCTTTCACGTTCCGTCTGCCAATGCGAGGTCTCCGATCCAATGAGCGGCTTCTTTCTGGTGCGTGATGACTTTTTCCGCTCCGCCGCTCCTCGCCTTCAGAGCAGCGGCTTCAAAATCCTGCTCGACCTGCTGGCCTCCAGCGATCGCCAGCCGCGCATCGGCGAAGTTGGCTATCGCTTCCGTACACGCATACATGGCCAGTCCAAGCTCTCGTTCCACGTTGCCGTCGAATACCTCTTCCTCATCGTGAACAAGCTCACAGGCGGACATCTTTGCCCTCGCTTCACGCTCTTCGCACTTACAGGCGCCAGCGGCCTTCTGGTTCACTTTGCTGTTCTGGCAGCCGTGTATCTCAGTCTGCATGCGAGCTTTCTCGTCTCGCAGACAGTTGCCGCCATCGCCGCGATGAGCACCAACTTCGCAGTCAATAACGCGCTGCAGCAGAGCCGCCTGCGCGGACACTGTGCCTGGACCGGCTACCTGCGCTTCCTTATGCTTTGCGGTCTTGGCGCAATCTTCTCTGTCTCCTACGCCAACCGTCTCCACCTCTCGCACACACCATGGGCGTTGGCCGCGCTCGCCGGCATCGCTATCGGTTCTGTGTGGAACTACGCCATGACCCAGATATTTACCTGGGAAGCGCCACAAACACGGCGCACGGTGAGCCTCTCCAGTTAGACTCCGTAAGGATGCAGCGTTCTCACAAGCAGCTTCTCGCAGCGGCTCTGGTTGCCGCTTACACCGCGTTCGTTCCGGTGATGCGTTCGGGTATGCAGCTTGAAGTCGGCTACAACGAGGGTTGGAACCTCTATAACGCCCGTGCCGTACTCCTGCACCAGCCGCTCTATGCCGAGCGTTTCGGGTGGCACACGGTTAACTATCCCGCGCTGTCGTTTTATATCTCTGCCTGGCTATCGCACCTGACCGGCGATCTGCTCCATACCGGCCGTGCCTTGTCCATCGTTGGCCTGGTCTGCTCCGCGGTGCTTCTGGCTGCAATGGTGCGGCATCTCGCGGGATCGCGCTATGCCGCGGTCTTCACCGCGCTGCTCACCATCAGCGTCCTCTGCGCCTCTGCTCCCAGCTACATCGGGCAGTACGATCCCCAGCTCTTTGCCACGCCATTCTTTCTCGCAGCGCTCTATCTCTATCTGCGCTTTCGCGAACGTCCAGCGGCGATTGTCTTCATCGCGTTGCTCTTTGTCTTCGCGGGGAACATTAAGCACAACCTCATCGACATTCCGCTGGCGGTTACGCTGGATCTTTTGCTGGCACGCCGTTGGCGTGGACTAACTCTCTTCCTCGGCACGGCAATACCAGCCACTGTGTTTTCGCTGTGGATCAACCAGCACTTCGCAGGTTCGGCATTCCTTACTAACCTGCTCGCGGGCCGCGGATACTCCCTGCATCATGCCTTCGACAACGGCATCGGCACCCTTGGTCCGCTGATTCCTCTCCTCGTGCTCGCCGGCATCACAGCATGGCGCTCGCGCCGATACCCTGCACTTCGCATCACCGGAATCTGGCTCGCATGCGCGTTTGTATTGAATCTCTTCTTTGCCGGTGGAGTCGGCGTCGCTACCAACTCCCTCTTCGACACACTGCTCGCCATGGTGCTGTTGGTTGGCATCTTCCTCGATGAAGTGCGCGAGGCTGCGCCGCCATTGACGTATCTTCCGATAGCCATCGCTCTCTGGCCGTTGCTGCCGCTCTTCATTACCAACGAAACCAGTCTTCCGATTCGCGATCTCAGGCATCTTCGGCGACAACAACAGACGTATCGCGAATCACTTGCTCTGTTGCAGCAAACTCCCGGAACCGCTATCTGCGAGTCGCTGCTGCTTTGCGCCGAAGCGGGCAAGCCTTATCTCTACGACCCTTTCAACGCAACACGCTTCATCCAGTTGGGCAAACTCGATCCGTCACCGCTCTATAGCCAACTCGCAAACCGCCAATTCGCCGCCGTACAACTGAACAAATCGATCGATCTCACCAAAGCCGATACAGATGCCAACCGGTTCACTCCGGAGATGCTTGAGATCATTCGCAAACACTACACACCGGTTATGCAACGCGACGGTGTTCTCATCCTCGTCCCAGCTCACTAAAGATCCACTGGGCAAGTCTTTCCGGTTGCTGGGTATCCCGGAACAGGAAACCTGCCCTAATCGGTAGCCCCAGTCTATGTTGTTTCCGACCTATCCAACTATTCCACCATTCAACCGCAAGCTCCCTTCCACGTAGAATCAAAGCTGCATGTCCAGCCGTTTTGTAAGAGCCTGCCTCCGTCAGTCCGTTGATCGCACACCCGTCTGGTTCCTTCGCCAGGCCGGCCGCTATATGCCGGAGTACATGGCCGTGCGCAAGCACCACTCGTTGCTTGAGATCTGCCGCACACCCGAGATCGCCGCCGAGGTCACCATCACCGCGGCCGAGCGCCTGGGTGTCGATGCCGCCATCATCTTCGCGGACCTGCTGCTGCCGCTTACCCCCATGGGCCTGGACTTCGAGTTCGTCAATGGCGAAGGCCCCGTCGTGCACACGCCTATCCGCTCCGCTGAGCAGATTGCAGCCCTGCGCACCGACCGCGCGGAAGAGCTCCAGTATGTCGCCCGCGCCATCGAGAAGGTCTGCGCCCACTTCGCGGCTCCCCGTCCGGATGGCGATGAGCTCGGCATCATCGGCTTTATCGGCGCTCCCTTCACGCTGGCCAGCTACATGATTGAAGGCGGTGGCTCCCGCAACTACATCGAGGCCAAGAAGCTGATGTATGGCGACCGCGCCGCATGGGACCTGCTAATGGACAAGCTCGTCACCATCCTCATCCCCTATGCAAAACAGCAGGTAGAGGCAGGCGCCGACGTCATCCAGATCTTCGACTCCTGGGCAGGAGCGCTCTCAGTTTCCGACTATTGCGAGTACGTACTCCCGTCCACCACGCGCCTGGTACAGGCCGTCCAGGCCATGGGCGTTCCCGTTATCTACTTCGGCGTCGACTCGGCCACGTTGCTGCCACACATGAAACAGACCGGAGCTGATGTCCTCGGTCTCGACTGGCGTATTCCCGTCGACGAAGCCCGCACGCTGTTAGGCGACAACGTTGCTGTGCAGGGGAACCTCGATCCCATCACGCTGTTCGCGCCGCAGGATGTTCTCAAGCAGCGCACCGAAGAGATTCTTCGCCGCAATGCCGGCCAACCCGGCCACATCTTCAACCTCGGACACGGCATCGTCCCTGGTACACCGGTCGAAAATGTCATCGCCGTCGCCGAGTGGGTCAAGCAGTTCCGGCTCTAAGAGCACTTTCCCTGTTGCAGGGTATCCCGGAAGTGACGTGCAGCGGCGTTTTCATTGCGGAAAACGCCCATAGATGCGGAAACCCTACACTACACCTACAGGGAAAATGCTCTAAATGGGCTGCGCACTAAAATAAAAACGATGCACGCGATTCTTCTGCTCGCTCACGGCACGCCGGATACTCTCGGCGAGATGAAAGCCTACCTCGACCTCGTAACCTCTGGGCGCGGGGTTCCCGATAACGTCGTCGAAGAGCTGCAGCACCGCTACGCCGAGATCGGGCTTCGCGAAGAGCCCGGACCTGAACTGCCGCACCTGACCCGCTGGACGATGAAACAGGCGGAACTACTGCGCACAAAGATCAGCGAGCCGGTTTACGTTGCCATGCGCAATTGGAAGCCTCTGATCAGTCCCGTGATCGAGCAGATGAAGGTAGACGGCGTCACTTCGGCACGCGTGCTCTGCCTGGCCCCACAGAACTCGCGTACCTCCATCGGACTCTACAAACGCGACCTGATGAAGGCCCTCGGTGAAGCTCCCGCCATCCAGATCGACTTCGTCGAAGGCTGGCACAACCACCCGAAGCTGATTGAGGCCTTCGCCGATCGCCTGCTGCATTCGCGTGTTCCTCAGGTATCGATCAAGGCCGACGGCAAGCAGGCAGTCCTGTTCACAGCGCACTCCGTTCCCTCTCGCACGGTCCAGGGTGATAACCCCGATCCCTATGCCGATGAAGCCAAGGACACGGCCGCCCTGGTCGCACAGAAGGCCGGCATTGACGACTGGTACTTCGCCTTTCAGTCACAGGGCGCCAGCGGAGGTCCCTGGCTCGGGCCAACGGTTGAAGATTCGCTGCGTTCGCTGAAAGATCGTGGCTATGACGAGGTCGTGCTGCACCCCATCGGCTTCGTCTGCGACCACGTCGAGGTGCTCTACGACATCGACATCAACTTCCAGCAGTTCGCCAAAGAGATCGGCATCAGGCTGTCTCGTCCGGAATCCTTGAACGACCATCCGCTCTTGATCGAAGCATTGGCCGAGTTGGCTGGCTCGCACCGCTAGGTCGCGAGTGCCGGGCAGTTACAGGACGGCCTGCGCCGTCCCGTACTACAATCCTCTCCATGGCGAAGTCGAAGGTCGAGCAGGGATTTGAAGTGTTGTGTCCGGACTGTGGTGCGATCCTGAAGATCGATCCCGTTACGCAGCAGATCATCAGCCATACCTCAGCGCCGAAGAAGCGCACCTTTGAAAGCCTTTCCCAGGCCTCGGCTGCGTTGAAAGAGCAGGACGATCGCCGGGACTCGCTCTTCCGTCAGTCAGTCGAAGCAGAGAAGAACAAGGAAGATCTGCTTGCCAAGAAGTTCGCCGAGGCAGTGAAAAAGGCCAAAGAGACTCCACTGACGGAGAAGCCGCTGCGGGACTTCGATCTGGACTGATCTCGCTGACAACCTTATTGCTGCAGCTCTTCGACGACTTCGTCCACAAAGCACCATGCCCAGCTCTCGCCGGGTTCGACTGAGCGGATGATGGGATGCTTGGTGTCGTGAAAATGCTTGGTGGCGTGCTTGTTCGGCGAGGAATCGCAGCAACCTACATGCCCGCAGACCAGGCACATTCTCAGATGCACCCAGGAGCTTCCCATCTTCAGGCACTCTTCACAGCCTCTTGCGGAAGGCGTTACCGGATGCAGATGCGCGAAGTGTTTGCAGGCATGCTGAGCCACAGAAAATCTCCTTGGGGGATATGGCAGGTGCTGAAAAGATCTCAGATCTGCTTCGCCTGTGGGTATTCTTTCACGCGGGAAGTGGTGAGGTGAACTCTTTTAGAGTCAATCTTTCGCGATGACGAATCTGTACCATAAGTAGTAGGTATCGACAAGACCAATCCCCTGCCTCTTGTGTTCGCATGCATGCTGCTTGCATCGGCGAAGCTTGAAGCGCAGCTCTCGTTCGCCTCTGCGATTGACCTTGCGCTTCGCAATAGCCCGCGGGTAAAGATGGCCGAAGCGGATGCAGCCAAGGCGACGGCTGTTCTTTCAGAATCGCGTGTGGTCTTCATTCCGGTGCTGAATGCTGGTTCAGGGTTGGGCTACTCCTACGGCTTCCCTGTCGGTCAACCGACTCTCTATAACTTCAACTTGCAATCGCTGGTCTTTGATCTCGCCCAGAAGAAGTACATCGACGCGGCGCGAATGGGGCTGGAGGCGGCCAATCTTGCATTGGCGGATGCGCGCCAGGCCGTCGCCGAAGATGCTGCCCGCACGTGCGTTGTGCTGGACCACGACCTGCGGCGGCTTGAGGCATTGAAGCAGGAACAGGGATTTGCAGTGCATCTCGTGGAGATTGTGCGTTTGCGCATGGATGCAGGTCAGGACAATCGGATGGAACTGACAAAGTCCCGCCTCGCCCTGGCTCAAATCACTCTCGCCAGGCTGCACGAGGACGCGGATATCGCTTTTCAACGTACTCACCTTGCGAATCTGACAGGACTGCCGGCTGAAGGCCTCTCCATCGTTTCCGGTAGCATTCCGTCACCTCCGGCTCCAAAAGCAAGGAGCGATGGTGAATACGTGCCGGCAATTCAGGCGGCGTACGTCAACGCGCGGTCAAAATTCCAGGTTGCTTTTGGAGATGCAAGAAAGCTATATCGTCCGCGTGTCGGTTTTAATTTTCAATACGACCGCTATGCAACCTTCAATAACTATCAGGACTATTACAAACCCGGTTCCTTCCGGACAGATAACTTCACCGTAGGGACGGTGGTGGACCTCCCCGTCTTTCAACTTCAGCTACATGCCAAGGCAAAGGAATCACTTGCCGACGCATTGCATGCGCAGTCCGACGCGGATCGTTTGAAGTTTGATTTCCTGGAAGGCCGCGTGAAGACAATTAACACACTCGCGGAGCTGAACGCAAAGAGCGAGATCGCCGAGTTGGAGCGTGAGATTGCCGGACAACAGCTTGAGGCACTACGGATTCAATTGAATGAGGGATCCGGCAATGGCGCCGCTCCACCATCTCCGAAAGATGAGCAAAATGCGCTCATTCAGGAACGGCAGAAGTACCTAGATCTACTCGATGCCGACCGACAGCTCCGTGAAGCACAGATCAGCGCTCTGCGCCTGACGGGACAATTGGAAGAGTGGCTGAAAAACGCAGACCGATAAGATAAGCTGACGTCCACATCGTTCCATGTTTCGAAAGTGAAAAGCCACACGCGATACCTCATTACATACGGTCCAGGATGTCAAACATACTCCAATCAGCAGAGCCATCAGATTTGATTCCGGAAGCTATCGGTGTGATGTTGATGAT
>JAEKKE010000421.1 GCA_019510535.1 Acidobacteriota bacterium | reverse complement strand
GTTTAGGACGTTGTACGCTTCGAACCGGTACTGCATGTGAATGCGTTCCTTGAAGATATTGAAGTCCTTTAAGACAGAGACATCCAGGTTGTTCGTTCCGTCCTGCCGCCCGTAGAAGAGCGGGAAGGTGCGGTAGTTATAGATGGAGCTCGGTTGAGAATTCGCGTCACGGTTGAACTTCGTGGTGTCGAAGGCTCCTTCGACCCGGCGTGCATCGAACGTCACATTGTTATACGCCGTTCCATCCGCAAAGAGTGGCGCGTTGTTCCACTGGATCGGAGAACCTGGCAGATGCTGGAAGATCGTATTCATAGTCCATCCACCGATCAAAGCATTCACGGCATATGGGGCGTTTGCCACGAACTGCCGGCCACGTCCGAAAGGCAGACGATAGACGCCTGAAATAGAGAGATGTTGCGGAAAATCCGAGGGATTGGTCTGATAGGTCAGCACCCCACCCGGATTGATCGGCTGCGCCTGCAGATTACGAGAGTAGGTGTAATTGACATTGAGAGTAAGCCCATCCGAAACACGCTTTTGGAAACGTGCCATGAGCGCGTTGTAGTTGGAGCTTGCACCTGGCGCCAGTTGCTGTGTTACACCGCTCTGCGCCGTGCCGTTGCCGAACTGAGGATAAGCCTGCAGGAGTACATACTTCGGAATCGTGCTAGCCGTCGCTAGCGTTCCGGTCATGCCAGGCGCTCCCTTGAATGGGTTAGTAACAGCTCCGCTCAGGTTGTTCTGTACCGCGGCATCGCGCGCGGGTGAACGGCTCAGCAGCGGCAGAACTGGTACGCAGCTTAGGCAGTTGCTGTAGGAGAGATGGACCTGATGGTTGCCCAGGTATCCTACCTGGAACATTGTGTTTTTGCTTATCTGGAACTGCAGGTCGAGGTACCAGCGCTCAGAGTATGGAACCTTGACCGCCGTCGGGCGGATGGTGATCGCCTGGCCGAGATAGGTATTCACTCCAAGCGCATTTCCCGTCGGCTGCAGAATTGGATTCGCTGCCGGAAAGGGATTCGACAGTGAGGTCGCCGGCGTAAAGTTGCTGTTGAGCGAAGCAACCAGTGAAGTATTGGAGATATAGCCGTAACTTTGCGGTGTGTAGTAGTCGTTGAACGGATTGACGAAGATACCGAAGCCAGTACGGATCACCATCCGGTCGTTGAAGATCGGCGGGTTGAAGGCCAGCCCAACGCGCGGCGTAATGTACAGCGGCGCCGTAGCATATTCATGGCGGCGGGCATCGGACGCAAAGACCAGGCCACCCTTGGCGTTGAAGCTCGAGGCCGAAAGCTCAGGAACCGGAGAAGCAGCATACTTTGTTGCTGCCGCACTTGCAGCCGAGTTCGCGGCGTTCGGATCGAAGTAAGAGACAGCTCGATTGTGACTTTCATTAATCGACGTCTCACTTTCCAGGCGGACACCCAGATTCAACGTCAGACGCCGGGTCAGCTTCCAATCATCCTGGACGAAACCGGCGAAGTAGTGATTGTTGAAAGTCAGGTAGGGACTGATCGTGTAGGCACCGCTCGAAGGAACCCCCAGTAGGAACGAGGCCATTGAGCCGCCAAAGACCGGACCGGCAAGTGCCGTACCCGCCTTGGTGAAGGTGTTGTCGAAAGCGAAATTACCAGTGAAGTAGTTGTTGGTTCCGGGAGCCGTCGGCGTAGCGTAGTTCCGGTTCTGGCGGAGGTCCGGACCAATCTTTAAGGTATGGCGACCATGCACCCACGTGACCGCCGTGAAGAATTGGAGAGTGTCAAAAGCAGTCCGGCTGGGCGAAGCAGCGCTCAACGTGGTGTAAGCCGTTCCAGATTCGCTGAACTGAATGCGTGGCAGCGCCGCACCGGCAGTTGACGAGGAGTCCATATAGCCGGGGAAACCATAGCTGCTGGGCTGGACACCGCCGCTGGCAATCGCCGAGTTCTTGTAAGAGCGGGTCAGGCTGATTCGTGAATCCATCACCACCGATGAACTGAAGGTATGGACGAAATCGACCAGGCCACCCTGGTAAACCGTATAGCTCTTCGAACCTGTGGCGATATTGCCAAAATAGTTGTTCTGGATCGGCTGATACTCACTGCGATGCACATCGACAAACAACTTGTTGTTGGCGCCGATGCTCCAATCGAAGCGGCCGGAGTTGGAACTGTAGCTGTAGACGGTGTTGTTGCTCGAATAGAAGTTATTCTGTCCATCGGCCGTGCCGGTGACGTTCGACTGCGGATAAAGCGACAGATACTTCTGCGCGATCTGGCTCAGGCGCGACGCCGGGATGATGTTGTTTGTGAAGGGGGTACGTAAAGCTTGGCCAGAGCAGTTCGGATCGGCAGTGCCACTGGCCGGATCAAAGATCTGGTAGCTGTTGTACGTAGTCGAATAACCTGTGCAGCGAGTAGCCGACTTATTCGTCCCCAGGCCCAGCAGCGCGGAAAAATCACCATTGCGCTCCGCCGCGGTGGGCACAGTTGTCAGCGTCGGATTAGGCTGAGATCCCTTAAACCCCTCGTAGGCATACAGGAAGAAGAGCTTGTCTTTGCCGTTCACAACGTGGGGAATCCAGATAGGACCGGCGATGTGGCCGCCATACTGATTCTGACGGTAAGCCGGTTGTTTTGTCGTCCCCGCAAACCAGCGGTTTGGTGCATTGATGGCAGAGAACTGGTTGAACTCGGAAAGGGAGCCGTGGAACTGATTCGCTCCCGACTTGGTCACCAGGTTAACCGTTCCGCCCGAGGTATCTCCGGTAGAGGCATCGGCGTTAAAGACATCCACCTTCACCTCCTGTACCGAGTCCTGCAGCGGACTGAAGCCTGGCAGACGCGAGGAGTCCTGCATATTGGGCACGCCGTTCAACAGGTACTCATTCGACTGCGAGTTACCGCCGCCGAGGGAGAAGTCGGAAGCGGCGGAGTTGTCAAAGGGACGGGCTTGCACGACTGAGTTCTTCTGTTTGACGACAACCCCGTACATTGTCTTGGCAAGCGCCAGGGGTGAACGGCCGTTGTCTGGAAGATTTTCAATCTCCTGCGCTGACAGTGTCTGACCGGCCGAAGCTGTCTCGGTCTGTATCAGCGGGACATCGGTGGTAACCCGCACCTCCTCGTCAAGTTCTCGTGCACATACCGTTGAAAACCGTTCGCGGTCACGGTCACTCGGTACTTGCCTGGAGCAAGAAAGGGCACGGTGTACTCACCCGCACCATTGCTCGTGGTCATGGAATTAACGGCTGTCTCCATGTTGGTGACAAGCACCGAGGCGTGGGGAATGGTCGCGCCCGTTGGATCTGCGACTCGCCCTGTAAGAGTTGCGCGAAACTCCTGGGCCGACATGATCGAGGCACTGGCGAGAAGAAGCAAAAGCAAAGCGGCAAAGCGTTTCATAAACGTGCTCCTGGCGAAAACCGAATTTCATTCATGAATCCGGAACGGCTGCCACACTAGCGAGGTGAGAAAAGAATTGTCAATAAAGAATGAGAGGAGACGCGACGATTTTCTGCATTTTTCCCTTGTAATTCTCGTATTTTGTCAAAATGTATCGACAAAAAATGCAATGCACATCGAACCCTCCGCATTGCATACTTGGGTGGCATAAACGAGAGCGCCTTCTCTTTTCCTTGGCACACTTCAATGCAGGAATTCGGTTGGTGTTAACCATCGTTTTCAGTAACGACGAACGATTCGCGATCAGTGACGCTGCCTCGCGAAGTGGAGACACGTACAACCATGAATCGCCGCGAGATGATGAGGCTGGGCGCCGCAGCCTTCGCAACAACCCTTCCACTGCCCGCGCACGGAGAACATCCATTCCGCAATGCGGTACCCGATAGCGATGCCACCGCAGACCAAGGCGGAGCAGGGACTATCGAACAGTGGGGGATCTTCGAGGTGGCTCTCGCTGGTCCCTCCGAAGGAAATCCATTTCTCGATGTCACGCTGTCGGCGGAGTTCCGCCACGAGCATCGAACCGTCAGCGTCACTGGTTTCTACGACGGCAATGGAACCTACCGCGTCCGCTTTATGCCTGATGCCACCGGAGACTGGAGCTACATGACCACGTCCTCAGCCGGCGTACTGCATGGCAAATCGGGTAGCTTTCGCTGTACCTCTGCTTCGTCAGGAAACCACGGGCCCGTTCACGTCGCTCACCAGTTCCATTTCCAGTATGCGGATGGAACGCCATACTTTCCCTTTGGCACTACCACCTACTCCTACCTCTTTATGAGCGAACCCTACGATGCGCAAACGATCGCCGCGCTGAAGGACTCACCCTTCAACAAGGTGCGCGTCTGCGTCCTACCGAAAGGACAAGGTAAACGCGGCCTGCCGGAGTTTCCGTTCGAGCACGCTGCCGGCTCCAGCAGCGCCCATCACGAGGAACTGAAAGACGACCATCCGTCAAACGCGACCTTTGATTGTGACCGCTTCAACCCGCGCTACTTTCAGCTAATCGAACGTCGTCTCCTCGAACTTCAAAAGCTCGGTATCGAGGCTGATCTGATCCTTTTTCATCCGTATGACTCCTGGGGCTTGAAATCGATGACGCCAGCGCAGGATGACCGTTACCTGCGTTACGCTATCGCCCGCTTCGCCGCCTACAGGAATGTCTGGTGGGCGATCGCGAACGAGTTTGACCTGGTAAAGACCAAGAGCCTGGCCGATTGGGATCGCTTCTTCCGCATTACCGTTGCCAGCGATCCCTACAGCCATCTGCGTTCCATCCATCACAGCAAGGTCATCTACGACCACTCCAAATCGTGGTGCACACACGCGAGCCTGCAGGAGTTTGACTTCCCGAAGTCGGCCGAGCGCCGCGCAGCCTGGAACAAGCCCATCGTCTATGACGAGATTCAATATGAGGGCAACATCGCTCGCCGCTGGGGCAATCTCTCCGCTGAAGAGATGACGCGGCGTTTCTGGCTCGCCACCGTCCATGGGGTCTATGCCTCCCACGGAGAGACCTACAAGACACCGCCGGGCGAGCCCGTCTGGAGCGATGGCGGAAAACTTCGTGGCGCCAGCGCGCCGCGTATCGCCTTTCTGCGTAAGCTGCTGGAACGGGCGACACAAACCGGCGTCAATGAGTTCGAAGACGCCTACTACCCTTCCGCCGGCAAAGACAAAGAACTTTATCTCTACTACTTCGACTTTCACTGCGTCGGCGAATACGACTTTCCTCTTCCCGCGGGTATACGCTTCAAGGCCACTCTGATCGATCCGTGGAATATGACGGAGCGCGAGCTCCCCGGCGTCTTTACCGGAAAGTCCACCGGCAGCA
>JAEKKE010000175.1 GCA_019510535.1 Acidobacteriota bacterium | reverse complement strand
TGAAGGCCCGAATCCCCAATCGTCAAACGAAACGGTTTCTGAAAGCGTTGTATGGCTATCGAAACGATACGGTCGGATGAAGGCTGTTATATAGGGCGGGCCTTCAGCCCTTCCATGTCTTGGGGCGCCAAAACCTGGGGCGTTGCCCCAGGCTGGTATAGGTCGCGCCTTCAGCGCTCAGCACATCTTTCTTGCTCAATAAAGAATGGGCTTAAAGTCCACGGCTCCCACCGTTTTACTCCTACTTCTTCTCCACATCCATCAGGTTGTCTTCCGGATTGCGGTCTATCAGTTTGCTGAATGGATCAATACCTGCGCGGTCCGGGCGCTTGTCGACGACGAAGTCCACCGGAGTCTTCTCCTGTGTTAGCCAGATCTTCTTCACCTCGATCGGCTCTTCCTTATCTTTCACTCCAGACATCACGCCGACTTCGATCAGATCGTGCAGCGGCTGTGGCGTTTCCTTGCCGTCACCGTCGGCATACATCTTCTTCGCGCTGACTACTACGTGCACCTTCCACTTGTGATCGGGCATCTCGGTCACGGTCGCGCTCTCGACCTTGTTGTCGTAGAGCGTGATCTTTTCAAACATATCGGTCACCAGATACTGCAGGTCGGCGGGAGTCTTCTCGTGGAGTGCCGCCACCAGATCGCGTGTGTCCGGATAAGGCGGTCCTTTGAACCTCCACTTGTCGAGCAGGCTCTTCAATGCGGAGTTCAGCGTGTCTTCTCCGATATAGTCGCTCAGCGCATAGAAGACCAGCGAACCTTTCTGATACCAGACATACGGCTCGTTCTCCACCAGGGTGATAGGCGGTTCATGCCGCACCTCTCCGGCACGTCCACGGAGGTAGCCGTCAAGTTCGTGACGCAGAAACTTACGCATGTTCTTCGTGCCGTACTTTTTCTCCATGACGCGTAGCGCAGAGTACTCCGCCAGGCTCTCCGACATCATGTTCGAACCCTTCACCTGCGCGCCGATCAACTGGTGGGCCCACCACTGGTGCCCAAGCTCATGCGCCGTGACGAAGTAGGTGAAGTCGATATCATCTGGCTTCTCGACCCGGCCGATAAATCCGATCCCCTCGGAGAACGGAATCGTATTTGGAAACGACTGCGCAAAGTTGCGATAACGGGGAAACTCGATGACGCGGTACTGTTTGAACTGGAACGGACCGAAGCTCTTACCGTAGTAATCCAGGCCGGCCTTCGATGCCGCGATCATATCGTCCACATCGTAAGGATGTTTCTTGTCGTAGTAGACCTCGACATTCACATCGTTGTACGGCTCCGACCTCAGCTCATAGCGACCCGAGTTGTAGTCATAAAAGTCCAGTGTCTCCGTGTCTCCCATGGAGTACTCAAAATAGTTACGGCCGCCCTGTGTCCACTTCCGTTGCAGATATCCCGGCGATATCGCCGTCTGGTCGCCGCTCGTGCTCACGATAGTGTGGTACTTGATCCAGTCCGAGTCAGGAGTAAACAGGTTGACGTTGGTGTAGTAGGCATCACCGCGCGGAGCCAGCTCTTCAAACGGCCCCAGCTTCTCCTCCCGGCGATAGACCGGGTTTGAAATCTCGGCCCCGCGGTTGTAACCGATGCCTGGCATGTAGCTTGAATCGAAGAACGTACCGTTATAGGCAAGCTGTGCAACCTCGCCGTTATTGCGGAAACCATGCGAGGCATAGCCCACATGGAAAAACATGCGCATCGTCTCACCCGGCTTCAGGGGCTGAGCAAGTTTATAGATGCGATAGCCCAGCTTCTTGTCTTCCAATGCGAGCGAACTGAGGCGATCGAAACTCGCCGCATAAAAGCTCTGCTGCCCGTCGGTCAGATGGACCTCGCCAATCGGCGCATCCGTCTTGTTCTTCAGCCAGAATGTCCCCCACGCATCAAACGTACGCGTCTGGGGAAAGATATCGACCTTCGTATCCACCGCCACGATCTTTGGTTGCGGCAGCTTCTGATACTTCTTGTACTGTTTCTCGTACTCAGCCTGAAGATGGCGGTCCATCTTTGACGTGTGATACCAGTTCAGTACATGCGTGTTGTAGAAGTACCAGACACCGCTGGCCGCCGTAAGCGCGGCAAAGACAATGGCATATGGAGCAAGGCCCCTGCGCTGCTTCGCATTTTGCAATCTCTGTTTCCACGCGGTATCTGTACCACGCTGCCCAACCATCATCGCAATTGCGACCAGCAATAACGTCCAGAAGATCCAGTACGCCAGGGACCAGAAGAGACCGGCCTTGAAGTGGCCGTAGCCGTTCATGTCGGAGTATGTATAGGAGGTCGTGAAGTTGAACAGATAGAGACGATCTTCCCATCCCCCTCCCTGAATGAAGCTCGGTACGATGGCGAATGCGATGATGATGGCGTGGCCGAGATACTTGTTGCTGACCAGGCTCTGCACCAGCAGCGCAAACAGGCAGAACTGCGCCACCGTGGGAAAAGTGACGATAAACAGCTCCTGTAGATATTGCACAATCTCAAAGTTGTAATAGCCCGCGATGATCTGGCTGGAGATACCACAAAGCATCACCACAAACAGCAGCACGACTTGAACGCTGCACATGGCAAAGAAGCGACTCCCCCAATCCAGCCACTCATGCGTTGGAAGAGCATCGTGAATCTGCTGGAAGTGTGTATCCCGCTCGCGCCACACCAGTTCCCCGGCATACATGGTCGCCACGATAAACAGGAAGAGCAATGAACTGCCCTCGACCACCTGCAGCATCAGGGCTGTCACCGGCCACACATCGGCATCGTCGATCTTGCCGGCGAAGTGGCTGTTCGCCATCGTATTGATGATCATCACCACGGTGATTCCCCAGAATGGAATCTCCTTGAAGATGTTCTTCATGCGGATGCGCGTCAGGCTGACCACCTGCGCCACGCTGGTTGCGACGCCGAAGATCTGCTGCACCTTCGGCAGAACGATATGGAACCTCGGCCGCGGCGGACCTTCCAGCTCTTCTTCGTCGTCTTTCTGCTTCTTTTTCCGCCCCTTTACGCCAAGGCCCTCGGCTCGCATCGGGAAGAACAGATAGGACGCAGCCACGCAGAGCAAGCCAACACCGGTGTACAGTAACCGGTTCCACAGGAAGACCCCGCTCCAGGTGGGAATAAGAGTGTTCTGCTCAACCACCGTCCAGTAACGTGCAATCGCGCGAATGGTGATAAACCCGACCGGATCGAAGATGCCGGGCCGGTTCAGGTCAAGGCTGCGCGTCGACTGCACGGCAACCAGCAGGATGAGATAGACCGCAAAGAGGGCTACACCCTGCAGGTAGACGACCACGATATTCCGGGTGAGCGCCGCGATGAGGAAGAACAGGCTCCCGATAAAGAGGACCTGAATCACCGGATAGTCAATAAAGAGCTTCAGGTACACCAGCAGCAGATGGCCATTCACCGGCAAGACACGCGTCGTGTCTGTCCACCATGCGAATGAGCCCAGCACCTCGCCCACGACCAGGCCGAAGAAGATGCCGATCGTCGTCAACATCGAGCCCAGCCAGCGGCCGCCCAGATACGCAAACTTTGAGATCGGCTTGGTAAAGAGCAACTGATACGTGTTCTGCTGGAAGTCGCGCAGAATCGATGGACCGAAGATACCCGCCATCAGCAGTACGCCAAAGAACGACAGGTTCAGCATCATGCGCAGGCAGGCATAAGGACCGTTCAGCATGACCTTACCGGCACCGACAAAGCCGAACGAGTCCGGGGCAGCGATCGACAGAAACGCAATCAGGCCGAAGACAAAGAAGTACACGTACGTGGAAATACTCTTCAGCCGCAGCTTCAGCTCGAACGAGAGGAAACTCAGAAACAGACTCATCGTCATCTCTCCCGGTTAGACAACCTTCTGGTGGCGCTTCAGATTGAGGAAGTACACGTCCTCAAGATCGCTCTCAACCGGCGTGAACCCATCCCCCGGCGCCGACTCCGAATAGACACGCACCTGATGAAGGCCGGCGGTCATCTGCGTGGAGATCACGTCGAAGTGCGCCTGCACCTCGTTCATCTCCTCTTCGCTTCGTACCAGGTGGCTGTAGATACGGCCTCTCAGCACTTCCAACGCCTCGCTCGGCGAACCCTCCAGAAGCACCTGCCCTCCGGCGATGATCGCCATACGCGGGCAGAGCTCCTTCACGTCGTCCACAATGTGCGTCGACAGAATCACTACCGTGTTCTGGCCGATGGAGCTAAGCAGATTGAGAAAGCGGTTGCGCTCCGCCGGATCGAGACCGGCGGTCGGCTCGTCCACGATGATCAGCCGCGGCTTACCTAACAGCGCCTGCGCGATACCGAACCGCTGCTTCATACCGCCGGAGTATCCGCTGAGCGCCTTCTTCCTCACATCCCACAGATTGGTCTGCTTCAGCAGCGCCTCTACCTGGTCCTTTCGCTCTCCGGCGTTGGTAATCCCCTTCATCACCGCCAGGTGATGCAGCATGTCCAGGGCGCTCATCTTCGGGTAGACACCAAACTCCTGCGGCAGATAGCCAAGCACCCGGCGTACTGCATCCTTGTTCTGCACTACATTTAGCTCATCCAGCCAGATCGCACCTTCGTCCGGATCCTGCAACGTCGCGATGGTACGCATGAGGGTCGACTTTCCCGCGCCGTTCGGCCCCAGCAGGCCGAACATATTGTTTCCGATCGTCAGGCTCAGACTCTTGAGAGCCTGAACGCCGTTTCCATATGTCTTGGAGATGCCTTCAATGCGCAGCGACAAGGTTCTGCCTCCGAGGGAGTTTGGTATGACACCCACCATATCGTCCTCCGGAGAAGGGGCAAACTGTTTTCTCATCCAAAGGGCTGTTACCCTCATCCCCACCGCGGCATCTGATTCCAACATGGCCACGAAAAAAGCAGCGAAGAAATCCGGAACACGCAAAGCTACCGCCAAGGCCGCGGCGAAACGCTCCCCTACGGCCTCTTCGGCAGTCGATAAGCAGCTTGCGAAGTATCGCTCCATGCGCGACTTCGGCGTCACGGCTGAACCCGCCGGCGCCCACAAAACCGCCAAGCTCAGCGACCTTCCTTTCGTCATTCAGAAACACGCCGCCACGCGGCTGCACTATGACTTCCGGCTCGGCTGGAATGGTGTGCTGAAGAGCTGGGCCGTCGCCAAAGGGCCAAGCTATGTCGTCGCCGACAAGCGCCTTGCCGTCGAGGTCGAGGACCACCCGATGGAGTACGGAGGCTTCGAGGGCATCATCCCCAAAGGCCAGTACGGTGGTGGCACGGTCATGGTCTGGGACCACGGCACCTGGGAGCCGCAGCCCGGGCACGATTTCGACGAAGGGCTGAAGAGCGGCTCGCTGAAGTTCATCCTGCATGGCGAAAAGCTGAAGGGAAAGTGGGCATTGATCCGCATGAAAGGCGGACGCTTCGCCGGCGATACCAAACCCGGCGCCAAGCCCAACTGGCTGCTCATCAAAGAACACGATGACTTCGAGCGCGGGCCGGACGATCCGCCGGTGACCGAAGCTGAACCGGACTCGGTCGTCACCGGCCGCTCCATCGAACAGATCGCCGCCGCCGAAGATCACGTATGGAACAGCAAGGAGACCAGCACCAGCGACCAGCCCTGGTACAAACAGCCCTCGAAGGCGCCTGAAGAGGCTCCTCGCAGCCCCAAACCACCCGGTAAGGTCGCCAAAAGCGCGGTCTCACTCGGGAAGCTTCCTAAGGAGGAGCTTCCCGAATTTTTGAAGCCGCAGCTCGCCGTAGAGGCTTTCACTCCGCCAACCGGTTCCAACTGGATTCATGAGCTCAAACTCGACGGCTATCGCATTCAGGCCCACATTGACCACGGCAAGGTAAAGCTATTCACCCGGCGCGGGCTCGACTGGACACATCGTATGCGGCCGGTCGCCGCTGCCTTGGCGAAGTTTCCCGCGACGACAGCCATCCTCGATGGAGAGCTCTGTGCCGTACGGCCGGACGGCACCACCAGCTTTGCCGACCTGCAGGCTTCCTTCGAACACGGCGAGCGACGGCCGCTCACCTATTTCGTCTTCGATCTACTGCATCTCGACGGTCACAACCCGCGCGATCTGCCATTGCTCCAACGCAAGACCATGGTCGAGAAGCTGCTGACGCAGCTTGACCATCCGCAGATCCAGATCTCACAACATTTGCAAGGCGACGCGAATGCCATCTTTCAGAACGCCTGCAGCCTTCATGCTGAAGGCATCATCGCCAAACGCGGCGATGCCCCCCATCGTGCGACACGCTCGCCGGAGTGGTTGAAGCTGAAGTGCATTCGCGAACAGGAGTTCGTCGTCGGAGGCTTTACCCTTCCCTCCAACGCCATTCGCGGTGTGGGCGCCCTGCTGCTGGGGTATTACAACGAACAGAAGCAGCTCATCTATGCTGGGCGTACCGGCACCGGCTTCAATGCCAAGACCCATAAGATGCTGCGCGACAAGCTTGAGACCCTGCGGCAGAGCAGGCCGGCATTTCACGCAGTTCCCCCGGACGGCCGCACGGGAGCCATCTGGGTAAAACCCGAGCTGGTTGCGCAGGTCACCTTTACGACCTGGACCGCCGACAATCTCGTACGGCAGTCAGCGTTCCAAGGTCTTCGCGAAGACAAGCCAGCGGAAGAGGTCCGGCGCGAAGAGCCAACGGTTGCTCCTTCCGCCAAGCAGGAGAGAGGACGAGTGCCGATGCCGCAAGCGTCTCTGAAATCGACGGAGCAAAAATCCACGGCAGCCCGCGTCGCCACCAATAAGAAGGTGACAGAAGCGGCCGCACCTGTCCGCCTGACGCACCCTGACAAGATTCTGGATACCGCCAGTCAGCTCACCAAGCGGCAGCTCGCAGACTATTACTGGGCCATTGCGCCATACATGTTGCCGCACATTGCCAATCGCCCGCTATCACTGGTGCGGTGCCCTGATGGCGCCGGCAAGCAATGCTTCTTCCAGAAGCACGTGAATCACATGCTGCCGCCGGGCATCACGGGAACCCCAGTGCCCGACAAGAAGACCCGGAAGATCGAGCAGTACATCACACTCTCCACACCGGAGGCAGTGGCCGGCCTGGCACAGATGGGAGTGCTCGAGGTCCATCCATGGGGATCGCAGAACGACGATCTTGAACGGCCCGATCGCATTGTCATCGATCTCGATCCAGATACGGCAATCTCCTGGAGCACGCTCTGCGATGCTGCCGCTGAGGTGCGCGATCGCCTGAAGAAGCTTGGCCTTACTTCGTTTCTCAAGACCACCGGAGGCAAGGGGCTGCACGTCGTTATTCCCATCAAGCCGAAGCATGAGTATCCAGCGGTGAAGGAGTGGGCACATGAGTTTGTACTGCAGATGGAGCGGGACAATCCACGTCTCTACCTCACCAAGATGAGCAAGGCCGCACGCGCGAACCATATCTTTCTGGACTATCTCCGCAATGAACGAGGAGCCACTGCCGTGGCTCCGTTCAGCCCACGCGCCCGCGAAGGAGCGCATGTTTCGCTCCCGCTTCCATGGACGGATCTGAAACTTCCTGAGCGGCCTGTCTTTACGGTTGTCGACTTTGAGACATGGAAGCCGCGGCTTAAGCGTGATCCGTGGAAAGAGATGGAGAAGGTGAAGCAGCAGCTGGTGATTTAGAGCGATAGCGATTGATTGCGTGAATCAGTATGTCGAATACGGGTGGGAGCAGCGGGCTTCAGCCCGCTGATATAGCCGTTCTAGAAGAATGGGCTTTAGCCCTGGGCCTCTTGCATCGATCAGAGTAAAGCCCAGGGCTAAAGCCCGCTTCTAACTAGACCTGATAACCGTGGGCTGAAGCCCACGGCTCCCACCGAATTCTCACACTTAGCTTTCTCTTCCCTACTTCACGCCAAACCCATACACCGTCTCCGACTCGAAGACGTCTCCCGGACGGAGCACGACCGATGGGAAATGAGCATGATTCGGCGAATCGGGAAAGTGCTGTGTCTCGAAGCAGAAGCCGGTCCGGGAGGTATAGACCTTACCGAAGCGGCCGACCAGCACGCCCTTCAGGTTGTTACCCGAATAGAACTGCATTCCCGGCTGTGTGGTCTTCACCGTGAGCGTGCGTCCGCTCTCAGGCTCGTACGCCTGTGCCGCGACGCGCATCCTTCCTGAAGCGCCGTTCAGCACCCAGGTATGGTCATAGCCTTTGGCTAATTTCAACTGTTCGAACTCGGCATCGGCGCGGTCGGCAATCGCATACTCGGTGCGGAAGTCCATCGGTGTTCCTTCGACCGGAGCCAGTTCGCCCGTCGGAATCGATGTCTCATCCGTCGGCACAAACGCGTCCGCGTTGATGACGATGCGTGTGTTGGTGATATCGCCGCGGTCGTCGCCACGCAGATTCCAGTAAGCGTGATTGGTGAGATTGACCACGGTCGTCTTATCACTGGTCGCGCGATAGTGGATATGGAGATCGCTTCCCTTCAGGGTGTAAGTTATCGTGACCGTCATCGTCCCCGGAAAGCCCATGTCGCCATCCGGCGAGATCAGCGAGAGCTCAATGCCATACGGCACTTCCTTCGCAGTCCATAGTTTCTTGTCGAAGCCCTGCGGTCCACCATGAAGTGCATTCTGCCCGTTGTTCTGCGGAATCTGGAATGTCTGACCGTCGAGATTAAAACGGCCGCCGGCGATGCGGTTCGCGACCCGTCCAACCGTAGCACCGAAGAACGCCGTATCGCGCAGCCACTCTTCCAACGTGTCGTAGCCCAACGAGATGTCGGCCATCTCGCCGTTGCGGTCCTTTGTCTTCACGCTGACCAGACGGGCACCCCAGCTCATCACGCGAGCCTCAACCTGCTCGCTCTTCAGTGTGAAGATCTCTACCTGTGATCCATCCGGCAACGTGCCAAAGACAGCCTTGCTTACGACGACCTCTTCACCCATCCCTAAACCTCATCTTTTCGATTCAATTCTCTACGCGAACATCCTTGACTCTACCTCCGGTAGAGGACTTCAGGGAATCCCGTCTGTTTCCAGAGACTTCCGACTCAGGTTTGGTTGTAACTTCGAACGATTTCCTATTAATCGGCCTCCAAACTCCTTGCCACCCCTCATCCCCGTCAACTATGCTCTGACCGGAGGGCCATACTGGTCTGACCAAAAATCCCCTTGGAGACCATCGCATGGCTGCAGTAACTCGCCCATCGAACTCGTCCAACCTTCGTTGGGTTGTCTGCTTCCTTCTCTTCCTTGCGACCACAATCAACTACATGGACCGTTCGGTCTTCTCGTTGATTGAGCCCGTCCTGCACGGTGTCTCCTTCATGGGTTGGAACCCCGCGGCCGACAAGTTCCATCAGACCGTCTTCGACAACAACTTCGGCAATGTTGTCATCTTCTTTCAGATCGCCTACGGCATCGGCCTGCTGATCTCCGGACGCGTTGTCGACCGGCTCGGCACCAAGGCCGGCTATGCCATAGCGATTGCCGTTTGGGGTCTGGCCTCGATGAGCCACTCCCTGGTGACGTCGGTCGTCGGTTTCTACATCGCACGCGTCTGCCTGGGCCTGGGCGAGGCTGGTAACTTCCCCGCAGCCATCAAGGCCACCTCTGAGTGGTTCCCCTCAGAAGAGCGCGGCCTGGCCACGGGTCTCTTCAACTCCGGCGCCAATTTCTCCTCCTTAGTGGCGCCGCTGTTGGTCGCTGGTGTGACCGCGCGTTTCGGCTGGCGCTATGCCTTCGTCGCTACCGGATCCATGGGCGTGGGCTGGCTGGTGCTGTGGCTGCTCTTCCCCTATGCCAAACTGCGCCCGTCACAGGACACGCTGACGCAGCAGTATGTTGCGTTGCCGGTGGAAAAGCAGGGCTTCCTTTCCATCCTATTCACGCGGCGTGCCTGGGCCTTTGCCCTTGGCAAAGGACTCACCGATGGCGTCTGGTGGTTCTATCTCTTCTATCTGCCGCAGTTCCTCAACCGGAACTACGGTCTGGAACTGCGCGCCCAGTACTGGTTCCTGGTCACCGTCTATCTCTTCTCGTCGGTTGGTTCCATCTTCGGCGGTGCGCTCTCCGGCATTCTGATGAAGCGTGGATTCTCCATCAATGCCGGCCGCAAGGTTGCCATGCTCTCCATGGCGATCTGCGTGATCCCCATCATCTTCGTGCCGCACGCCGGCTCGCTGTTTGCCAATAACCCATGGCCCGCTACGGCGCTTTTCGCTCTGGCCGCGGCTGCGCACCAGGGCTGGTCCGCGAACCTCTTCTCCACCACCGGTGACATGTTTCCGTCGAGCGCTGTCTCGACCGTCGTCGGCTTCGGCGGCGCCATGGGCGCCCTCGGCGGGGCTGTCTTTACCGCCGTGGTCAAGAAGAACCTTTCGCTGCATCCCACGCTGATCTTCACTATGGCCGGAACGGTGTATCTGCTGGCTCTGGTGATCATGCACCTACTGGTGCCGCGCATGGGACGTCCGCTCGAAGCCACCGAATAGGTTGAACCAGTTCGGCCATTCCCCGGACCAAAGTGGTATGCTTCCAGCGACCGCAAGGACTTGAATAGAAACCATGCCGACAAAGACATCCAACAGCCGCACAACGGCGAAACCACACTCCCAGCTCACCATGCAGGTGGTGGAGCACGTTCGTTCCCTGATCGCCCGTGGTGAGCTGCGTCCCGGCGATCGCCTGCCGCCTGAGCGTGAACTGGCGAAGAAGCTGGACATCTCCCGCTCTTCGCTCCGTGCCGGCATCGGATTTCTGTCGGCCATGGGTGTGTTGAAGTCGCGACATGGCGCCGGCACCTTCGTCTCCGATGGTCCCCCTGCCCTGGATCGCAACTCGCTCAATGTCCTGGGAGCGCTGCACGGCTTCCTGCCATGGCAGATGTTCGAGGCGCGCCTGGTTCTGGAAGCAGACCTCTCCGCGCTTGCTGCGGAGCGCGCTACTGACGAGCACATCGCAGCCCTCGCCGAAGAGGTTGCCGAGATGTACGCCTCGCTGGAACAGCCGCAGGAGTACCTGATCCACGACGTCCGGTTTCACCGCACCATCGCTGTGGCTGCGGGAAACCCCATCCTGGCCACGCTGATGGTCTATCGTGCGATCCGCGCGCGTAATCCGGAAGGAGCACGCGATGCAATGCGTGAGCACCTCCATCGCGCCCGCGCCTCACAGGATATGGAAGTGCCTACCAGTGCCACCGAACGCGCGGCCGGCAAGATACAGAGCTAACGAAGACTCTGGGTGCCCCAGGTCCGGGGTCCCCAGCGAACTTGTTCGCTGGGGTGGTGTCCCTCGAGGACCTCGGTATTCGCGTTACACGCGAATTCTTTTGTCGTTCCTACGATCTGATAACCACTGACCCGCGAATATCCCACCCATTGCGTCGGCTATTTTCGGCATCTCTATACACTCGGCGTATCACCCCTCTCGACTCCGTCCTTTTCCACGCCATTTATCCTTAAGCCTGACCATGTCTGACCAGCACAAGCCCGGCACCTTCTACCTGACCACGCCGATCTACTACGTCAATGCGCGTCCGCACATCGGCCATGCCTACACCAC
>JAEKKE010000420.1 GCA_019510535.1 Acidobacteriota bacterium | reverse complement strand
ACCAAGGGCATATTCTTCGCATGCAGGACTCCATCGGACATCTGCATCATCATGCGCCGTTCTGCCGGATCACTGGGCTTGATGGTGGCGACTTCAAAGGCAGGCTCGGGCCTGGCGGTCTGTTGTGCCGCGGCGATGCACGTAACCGTGACGCATGTAACCGCGCACAGGAAGAGAGCAGGAAGACGGTTCATGAGATTTCCTCGATGTGTTTCCTTGGACAGCGCTACCGACGCATGGTTAGGTGCAAGACCGAAATTTTCCTTACCGCCGTTTCAATGCGTCCAGCTCGTCCAGGGTGCGCGGCCAGTCCTTGCCCAGGAGGCGGGAGAGGCTACGGTCGGCCAGCACCTTGCCCTCGGTCTGACAGATCGCGCAGTAGTTGGTCTCGTTGTCCGCGTAGCGGATGCGCTGTACCGGCGACCCACACCGGGGGCACGGTTTGCCGAAGCGGCCATGTACGGCCATCTCCGGGCGGAAGGCGGTGACCTTCTCCGGGAACTTTTCCTTGGCCTCCGCTTGCAGCCGGTCGATCCATTGCTGCAACGCTGTGCGGGTTCCGTCATAGAGCCGGCGCCACTCGTCCTGGCTCAGTTTGCCGGTTTGGAGGATGGGTGAGAGCCGAGCCGTCCATAGGATCTCGTCGGAGTAAGCATTGCCGATGCCGCTCACAATCCGCGGGTCGGTCAACGCACGTTTGAGCGTCCGGTTCTCAACGCTCAGCGCGGCGCGGAACTCGTCCGGTGTTGCCGTGATGACGTCGATACCGCCGGGGTCCATCTCCAACAATGCGGCCTCCCCTCGTACCAGATGTAGTGAGGCTCGCCGTTTGGTCCCGGCCTCAGTTAGCACCAGCGATCCATCCTCGAAGTCGAAGGCCGCCAGGTTGATTCTGCCGCCCAGCTTGGCGCCTGCCGGCTTCCAGTGCAGGCGGCCGGCGATCATCAGGTGCAATACCAGGAAGAGGTCGTCCTCCAGAACGAAGACGATGCGTTTGCCCACTCGCCGCAGTGTGAGGACGGTCTTGCCTTCAGCTTTATAGATGGGTGGGTCGGCTGTCCGCAGAAGAGATGGTCCCTGAATCCGTACCTGCAGCAGGCGCTTGCCCACGACCCGGGGAGTGAGGGCGTGGAGATAGGCGGCGATATCAGGCAGCTCCGGCATGGCACCAATATCTTATGGAAAGCGGAATTAAAGCGTTTTCCTGTTACCCGGTCTCCCGGGAGAGTCATGAAGCGGCGTTTTCATTGCGGAAAACGCCCATAGGATGTGGAAGCCCTACATTACACCCACAGGGAAAATGCTTTTAGGGAACCGGCTTGAAGGCCCCAGCGTAGAATCCACTCGAAGGAGCGACCCATCGCTATGCAAAGCCGTATTACCGGAACCACCATGCCTGTTCTCGAGTTCCTGCTCGAGCCCGGCGAAACCGTGATCTCTGAAGCTGGAGAACTCTCCTGGATGTCGCAAAGCATCCAGATGCAGACTCACACGCAGTTCGGGGGCGGAGGCGGTTTCTTCGGCGCGATCAAGCGTATGGCCGGCGGCGGATCGCTCTTCATGACCGAGTACCGGGCTTTCAACTATCCGGGCGAGGTGGCCTTTGCCACCAAGGTTCCGGGACACATTGTTCCGGTGGAGGTCTCTCCCGGGCATGAGTACCTGATCCATCGGCACGGCTTCCTCTGTGCGACCTCGCAGATCCAGCTCGGCGTCGGCTTCCAGCAGTCGCTTGGGGCCGGCATCTTCGGCGGCAGTGGCTTTATTCTGCAACGTGTGAGTGGTCAGGGCACGGCCTGGCTGGAGCTCTCAGGCGAGCTAGTCATCAAAGACCTTCAGCCTGGAGAGATCCTGCGCGTCCACCCCGGCCACGTCGGCGCCTTCCACGCGAATGTGAACTTCCAGATCACCACAGTCCCGGGCATCAAGAACATGCTCTTCGGCGGTGATGGCATCTTCCTGGCGCAGCTTACCGGCCCCGGCCGAGTATGGCTGCAGACGCTGCCGCTTCCACGTCTGGCGCATGCGCTGCAGGAGTACATGACTGTGGAGCGTGCACGCGAGAGCGGCGAAGCCGGTGCGATTGGAGCGATTGTCGGATCGGTGCTCAGGGATCGTTTCTAGGGTGGATGCGACCAATGCTGTGGGTACCCGATCCATCGCGCTGTGGGTACCCATCCATCGCTATTCACCCCAACGAACGAAGTTCGCCGGGGACCCCGATGCGGGATGGGTGGAATATCGCACAAAAGCGCGATTTATCGTTCGCCGTGGGCCAACCGCCGGGAACGTGGGCCAACCGGCCGGGAAGCCGTTCATTCCGAACAGCTCTGCTCTATGGAACGCGCCTGCAGCAATTGAAAAGCAGATCCCTGCGGGATGACAAACAAAAGATATGCGATACGCCCTCGGGTGGGACCTGCAATCGAGGGTTGCGCTTCGTGGGTCCGGTCAGTGAGACTTTCAGGTATAGCGTCAAGCGCTCTACCCGAAAGGCCCTTCATCACTGATGCGACCGAACGCCCTGCTGCACCCTGCTTTGTCTTTGCTTCTCACCGCTACCCTTGTGGCACAGAGTGTGCCACCGCCTCTGGCCGGTACAGCGCTGCCTCCGGCTTCGGCGATGGCGCTGCCCTATGACCGCGGCTCGGCGGCCGTCTGGCAGGGCCTGCAGAAGCTGAGGACCCGCGCCACTCTGCTGACCATCAATGCCCATCCCGATGATGAGGACGGGGCCATGATGGCCTATGAGGCGCGCAGCAAGGGAGTCGATGCCTCGCTCTTCGTCCTGACGCGTGGCGAGGGCGGCCAGAACGTGATGTCCGGCGACTACTGGGATCAGCTCGGTCTGGTCCGGACGCAGGAGCTGCTGGCCAGCACCGGGTACGAGGGCATTCATCTTTACTTCGGACGCTTCGCCGACTATGGCTTCTCGAAGACCCTGGAAGAGGCGCATAAGCAGTGGGGCCACGAAACCGTGCTGCGCGATGCTGTCCGCATCGTACGTATCCTGCGGCCGATGGTGGTGACGTCGAGCTTCAACGGGAACTTCGCCGACGGTCATGGACAGCACCAGGTCTCCGGAGAGATGGCGCAGGAGGTCTTCAACGCCGCCGCCGATCCCAACATGTTCCCCGAGCAGATCAAGGAAGGCCTTCTGCCCTGGA
>JAEKKE010000419.1 GCA_019510535.1 Acidobacteriota bacterium | reverse complement strand
TACGTCGATTGCGGTTACAACATCACGGGAATGTAAGGAGTCCCTTCATGCGCATAGCAGACGTTTTGCTGGCCGATTACGACACCGAAATCAGAAGCGCCCAGCGGCTCTTCGAGCGGCTTCCTTCTATTGAGAGAGCCGACTGGAAGCCGCACGAAAAGTCCATGCTCTTCGGCAAACTGGTGATGCACGTAGCCACCCTGCCGGGCTTTGGCGCTACGGTGCTCAGCGAGCCGGTCGTCGACCTCTCGCAGAGCAAGATACCGAGCTTTACCTTCGAAAGCCCGGCGGTAGCCTCTGCGGTACTGGCTGAAACCTCAGCAAAGACGCGCACACTGCTCGCAAACATCTCCGACGAGGAGATGGAGATGACCTGGCAATTGAAGTTCCATGATCGCGTCCTCTTTACCGGCGGCCGCATTCTGGCTTACCGCACCATGTTCTTCAACCATTTTGTGCACCACCGGGCACAGCTTGGCGTCTATCTGCGCCTGCTGGAAGTTCCCATCCCCGGCATGTATGGCCCGTCGGCGGACGAGCAGAGCCTCCTCGGATGAGCAGTTCACCTTACACCGCTATCGCTCGCCTTCTGCGTCCCCAGGGACGCAAGGGTGAACTATTGGCAGATCTACTAACCGATTTTCCGGAGCGCTTCGATACCACCAGCTCCGTGCTGCTGGAAAATGCTGCCGGTGAACCGACATCCGCCACGGTGGAAGGCCACTGGTTTCCTGTCGGCCGCAACGCCGGCCGCGTCGTGTTGAAGCTGAGCGGCATCGATTCCATCAATGATGCAGAGACGTTGCAGGGCAAGCTGGTGCTCGTTCCCGACATGGAACGCGTCGCCCTCGCAGAAGACCGCGTGTGGATCGCAGACCTGATCGGTTGCGAGCTCTACCATCACGACCACCCGATCGGCACCATTGTCGATGTCCAGGGTAGTGAATCGCCGCACGGCGCATCACTTCTCGTCGTGAAAAAACGCGAGAGCGACGATGAACTTTTGATCCCGTTCGTGCAGGCATATATCCAATCGTTGGATCTCGATGCGAAACGCATCGAGATGAATCTGCCGGAAGGTTTGCTGGAGATCAATGGTTAACCAACAACGCCTCGCAGATGCGAGGCGTTGTTGTTACCAGAGATACCACCGGAGAGAAAATGGGACGGCTTTCACCGTCCCATGCGAAGCCTAACTAGCATGCGGCTTCGAAAAATCAATCAAAACTAGTCACGCGATCCGAAGTTCCACGCGAAGCCCACCGAAATTACCGGGTAAACCGTTGCGTAAGAGTTGAGATCGTTCTGGATCTTTACACGCTGGCGCTGCAGGTCATCCATCGCAGTCGCATCAGTCGAGAGCTTGCCGCAGCCCTGGGTATCGCAGACCGTTCCATCCATGTCCAGGCCGAACTTCGGGGCGCCCGTAAAGACCACACCGATGTCCACCGGAATGCTCCAGCGACGGCCGTTGCGCGGAATCAGATTGCCGAAACCGAAGGTGACCATCGGAGCCACCGTGCGGTCATAGGCAAATGTGGCATTTCCCTTCACCGGGTCCGTCGCCGAGTTGGTGTAGGTACCGTCGCCCATGTCGAACCGTGCGCCTGGATCGATATGGATAAACGCCGATCCATGGTTCTTCTGGAAGGCAAGACCTGGGCTGACGTGGAAACCGCCTGCCTTATAGAACGGGAAGTAGTCGACCTGCACCTGTCCGGACTTGAAGTTGAGGTTGGCGTCGTAATTCCAGCCACCGTTCCCAAACGTACCGGTATATCCAAAGAAGTTCGCGCCCATGCGCAGGTTAACTCGCCGGCCAAGCGGCGTTGCTACCTCCGGTCCGAACCCGAGAGAACCAAAGCGAACTGCAGAAGCGTATTGACGAAATGGACGAATCTGAAAAGCCGACCGTCCTGCCGGCGGCGGCATGATCGCTCCAGAATCGGCCGCCTCTGCCTCCTCCATCGAGCCAATGGGCTGGGACGAGCTGCTCATATCGAGCACGGCGAGCTGCAGCGCGGGGCGATTCGACCGGCCATTTACCGACCAGTCAGAAGTTGTTGATTGCAAAGGTGACGAACTCTGTGCGTGCAGGGAGAGGGATGCGGCGCCGGCGGCGGCCAGCATAAGCATTAGAATGCGGTGTTTCAGCACGTTAGTCGATGTCCTAGTAGAGGGAAGTTGGTCAGCACACACACATCTACCCGGCAGGTTTCGCATACACGATCCCCCTTTTGAGGCTCACTCGTCGTTCCGGGACCCCACCCGCTCACTGCAAATTGTGGCTGACTTCGTGAACCTAGAATAGCCCGGTTTCAGCGCCTCTCGATGAATTCCGCGCAACCGGGGACACTAACTGTACCATTCTGGGACACTAGGGTGTGCCCATCAAACTCGTGCAGTCAGCGGGCGGCATTCCGGGCTTGCATCTCCGCCGCCCAGGACTCGTACAGAAGCTGCTTCTGTCCCCGCTTCCACTGCTCTTCCGAAAGCACCATCAGATCCGCTCGTGGAATTCCCGGAAAACCAGTCCCGACAGCATCGAGTCCGCCTTCACGGTCTTCCCGGATGTAGTTCTTCGAGATCTCCACATTGTTCTTCTGGATCCACTCGGAGATATGCGTCGTTCCTGCGGCCCGGATTCCCGCCTCATCCCAGAAAGCAAAGTGCAACTGATGGTTGAGCCACAGCATGCCATCCAGGTTCACCCAACTGGTGCGATGGCTGATGCCCGGATACAGCACCGTCGTAAACAGGCCCTCTTCGGTGCCCATCAAGTTTGCGGCACGCTCGCGTGTCGCCGCAAACCACGCCGGAGGATGATCGCTCATCTTCATCACCGTATCCGCATCGCCATTCATCACGTACATGGGTCCACGCTCGGCGTTGAGCGTGTAGAGAATCGGTCCACGATCGCCCAACACCGCCAGCGCGCGATACGGAGGCGCCTGGCAGGGCAGCTTGCCGGTATCGAAGTACTCATGCGGACCGTCGAAGGTGCCGCCACCGCTCAGCAGTACAGCATGAATCCGCGTATCGATCGCTCCGGTAATACCGCTGACAAACGCCCCCATGGAGTATCCAACCGTTCCGATACGCGCGGAATCGAGCTGCGGCAGCGAACGCAGATAGCTGACTGCCTGCATCACATCCACCTGCATCAGCCCCGCAAGCCGTTGTCCCCA
>JAEKKE010000174.1 GCA_019510535.1 Acidobacteriota bacterium | reverse complement strand
ACGCGATACGCAACCTTATTGATGAACAGGCGGTCCTGATCTTCCAGCCGCGGCAGCATCGATGTACCTTCCACCACGACCGGCTGGTAAAGAAAGACGATGATAAATGCCGAGATCGCGATGGAGATAACGAAGTCACGAATCCATCCCGTCACCTGACGGGCGGGCTGCTGCGCTTGGCTCGGTTTTAGCTCGTCGTGCATGACCACCTGAAATATTAGACGGGGTAATACCACTAATCTACTACTTCAGACCCAATCCCGGCTTCATCTGCCGGCCGTCCAGGCCCTCCGGTGACCATTCCTGCACAATCTCCCTTGCAATTTTGGCGATGGTCCCCTCTCCCTCGTTATCCGTCGTCCAGCTCGTGTCCTTGTTCTGCCAGGTGAAGATGCTGATCACGATCGGCCCGGATTTGGCCGCCACAATCGCCACATCATTCCGTACTGCATTCAAGGAGCCGGTCTTGCTGGCAATCGCTGACCCGGCCTCGCTGGAGTCCAGCGTCTCCAGATAACGCGGGATCGTATTGCGGTAGAACTGATTCCGGAGCATGTTCAGGGCGGTCTGACAGATAGCCTCGTCCTGGGGCTGTGCCGGACCTCCCAGATCGCAACGGCCGATCTTCTCCATCACCATCGCCATCTCGTGTGCCGTAGTCTTTCCCAGGCCAAACTTCGGCTGATCCTCGGGCATGGGCTCCGTCGCAGGCCTCATCACCTTCTTATAGAAGTGCGTGTCTTTCAGTCCGAGCGCCAAGATACGGTCGTTCACCGCCTTCACACCGAAGCGGTCAATCGCCAGGTTGGTGGCCGTATTGTCGCTGAGGATGACCATCAGGGTAAGAACATCCTTCAGCGTCAATTCCTTGGGAGGATCCATAAAGGTCAGCACGCCGGAGCCGCTGACCGCATCGCCCGGCTTCAGCACGATCTTTTCGTCCCATTTAGCCTTGCCTTCACGGATCTGCTCCATGGCTTCATACAGCATCGTCAACTTGATGACGGAGGCGGTCTGGACCGGTATATCCTCGTCCACGGCAATGACTTTGCCGGTGTTGAGTTGTCGCGCGTAAACGGCAACTTTGCCACGATGCGCCGCAACCAGCCCACGAATCGGGGCAGGGACACGCTGCTGCGCATACGTCAGGGATGTCATGGCGAGACAGAGGCAGGTCTGAAACCAAAATTTCCGGAAGTGAAACATAAATGGCACCTTAACATAACAAAGGATCAACCAACACTTTCGCGTACTATAGCCATCCAAGCAAAGGTATCGTTTCAGTCCAACATGCACGATCGTAAGAAAGGACTTCGTATGTCTCGTTCGTTTTCTCTCGTAGCCACCCTTGTTTTGGCCACGGTCGGTTTCACCGGATGCAAGAGCTCACAGCCCACGACACCTCCAGGGCAGTCGCCTGACAGCGCCAGCCTGCCGGTAAATGGTCAGCCCGCGCCCAGCGGAACGGCGCCCGCAACCGCTACTGGCAACTCTGCTGCTCCAGCCCCGCCGCCGGCGGCTCGTGCTGCCCGTCCCGCTGCGCCGGTCGTCACCACGCTGACGGTTCCGGATGGCACCCGAGTGGGAGTCCGCGTAAACCAGACCATCTCGGCCAAAGCCTCAAATGTGGGTGACGGATGGAGCGGTGTACTGAACGCTCCGATCGTTGTCGGCGAGACCACCGTCTTCCCGCGCGGGACTGAGGTAAGCGGCACCGTGATTGCGGCCAAAGGCCAGGGACGTTTCAAGGGCGCCGGCGCTCTCGGCATTGAGTTGAGTGAGATCGGTGGAATGCGTGTCTCATCCTCTCCGTATGAGGTTGCGGTCAAGGGTAAGGGCAAGCGTACTACCGGATTCATCGCCGGCGGCGCTGGTCTGGGCGCCCTTATCGGCGGCCTGGCTGGCGGCGGTAAAGGTGCTGCGATCGGTGCGGCCTCGGGCGCAGGAGCCGGCACGGCTGGCGCGGCCTTCACCGGGAACAAGGATGTCACGATCCCCGCGGAGACCCTTATCAACTTCACACTCACCGCTCCTCTGACGGTTCGTAAGTAGTCAGGACTGGAAAACAAGAACGGGCGCGGAGAATCTCTCCGCGCCCGCTACACTTAAGAGCGTGAAGGTCTCCGTAAAGTTCCTGCTCTCGGCCACCAGTCCGTTGCATTTCCCTGCCCCCACGGTGCCTGAGGTCGCGTTTCTGGGCCGATCCAACGTCGGTAAGTCCAGCCTGATCAACGCGTTACTGGGAACTACCGTCGCCCGGGTCTCGTCCACGCCCGGCCGCACACGGGCCATCAATTTCTTTGCCCTGTCCACCGCGCCGAATGCGCCCGCGAAGATGATCTTTGCCGACCTGCCGGGCTACGGCTACGCCAAGATCTCGAAGTCGATCTCCGCGGAATGGCCCTCGTTCATTGAGCCATACCTTATCGATCGCGAGTCACTGGCCCTCTCAGTCTGCCTGGTCGATACCAATATCCCGCCGCAGGCCAGCGACCGCATGCTGATCGACTTTCTGCAACAGCACCAACGGCCGTATCTGGTTGTCGGAACGAAGGCAGACCGGCTCTCGAACAATACACTGGCGAAGTCGATTGCACTGCTGAAACGGGAACATCAGATCGATGACCTCGTCCCGTGCTCGGTTAAGAAACCGGATGGGACAAAGGCTCTATGGTCGCGCCTGCTGGCAGCACTCCCGTCATAGTGTCCCGTTCGTGCTCCGTCAGCCATAGATAACGCCGCGGCGGCTGTTCGCGGCGAAAGAACTTCGGAGCACCGACAACCCAACCGCGGCGCGCATCACCGTCCACAACAAGACCTGCGGTCTCCTGGTCGGCGAGACGCAGCTCCGCATTCGACTGCGCCGTGAGCATGCACGGAATCCAGCCCGGCTGCCCTGCAACTGTCGCTCCGGACTGCAGCAAATGAACCAGATCCTCTGTCTGCTCAGCGGGAATTACATCGTCTGCGGAGCACGTTACCAGCAACTGTGGGTATACGCCACGCTCACGCATCTCCTGCAGGATGGCGGAGGCAGTCCCCTCCAGCACGACTGTCAAAGGCCGGCGTTTGCGGACCTCATTTTTCATGGTCCTCAACGCCTCATCCAGCGTGTTCACCAGGAAGTCGCAATATCCGCCACGCATCGCAACACGAGCCTGCGCCGGATCCTGTTCCAGGCTTAGGCAGACAGCTCCGCAGAGATTGGCGGCGACCGCCAGTGCTGAACCGAAGTCATCCATGCCGCGATGTATCAGGATGCTTCCACTCCAATCGGCACGGCGTGCCTTCAGAGCCGTGTAGAGCCTCCACGCAGAGAGCTGGCGGTCTACCATGTCGAATACATGCTGCCGTCGGTGCCAATCTCCTGCGATCCGCTGTGGACATCCTGAATGCCCGTGTCCGTCTGGTCGACGGAGCTGTAAGTGCCGTCGGAGCTGGTCTGCCAGGTGTCGCTGCGATGGGTAAAGGGATCGGTCGGCATCGCTTTCAGATACCCCGCCTGCACCAGGTCTTCCAAGGTCTGCGGACCTTTCTCCTTGTCGACGGTGTAAGAATCGATCGCCTGCCGCATGGTTTGCAGGTCTTCCTTCAGGACGGCCTCTTTGGCCTTCTTGACCGCATTCTGATATGCAGGGATGGCCATCGCCATCAACAGAAGAATGATGGTCATCACAATGATGAGTTCAATCAGAGTGAAGCCGCGCTCGGGGTTCCGCTTCCTTACCATTCGGAGTACCTCGATCCGTCAAGAGCTGTGCCCGTGCTGCGGGTGTGTACATCGAAGACATTTTGTCCGCCCCAGCTATCGCTGCTCGGATCATCCTGCATGGAGCGCAGCCCCCAGTCGGTATTTCCGGTCATTGGATCTTTAGGAATCTGCCTGAGGAAACGCACCTTGTGCCCCTGTACATCCACACCGTTGACCAGCGTTTCCAGATCGGGCGGATAGTTCATGCTCTCGAGCTTGGTCTGAAAGGCGCCCCGATCGGCAGCATCTTTATAACGGTCAATCGCTGCACGCATCTCCCACAAATCTCGCCGGAGCTCCCGTTCCTTTTGACGCTTGAGCTGGAACCGCGCAATCGGAAGTACCGCAGACGCAAGGATGGCGATGATCGCTGTCGCTACGATCAGTTCCACCAGGGTGACGCCCGCCTCCCCCCTTCGGTTTGGAGCATGCTTCGGCATGGCTTACTTCACGTGCACAATGGCCTGAGAACCGACCGCCGGCAGATTCACCTGCGCCGAGTTCTGCGCGCCCACCTTCGTCAGCATGAGGTTGGAATCACCCGCGGCCGTGGCCTTGAAGGTCAGTACGCAGATGCTTCCCTGCCCATCGACGCCCTTGGTCGAAGGCGGACGCGAGGCGGAGATCGTGACCATTCCATTGCCCTCGTCGCGATGCGCCAGAGCTACAGCCTGACCGTCCCGGCCCAGCATCTCTCCACTGTCCACGTTCACCAGTTGCAGGACCTGCGGATTGAACTGCATTTGCAGCGGCACCGAGTACAGGTCGCGAGCATTTGAGGCCATGACCGCCACCTGGAAGGTGCTGCCAACGGCCTGGGTTGCGTTGCCCGGCGTAATCGCAAAGCTGACGGGCGCCGCTACCGAAGCCGAGGTTGTAGCCGACCCGTCCTGCTGAAGTTGCTGAATAGCGGCATTTGCCGCGGCGGCAGCCGTCGTACGCTGTGCAGGCGGGACAAGCGACCCGCCGGGACCGGCAGCCCCCGTCGTCCTGGTCGACGCAGCATCCTGCCCCGCTTCACGGCGAAGCTCAATCGACTGACTGGTGCCCGTATCGATGGCGCGCGTGTTCATGCGGCTCAACAGACTCTCTCGCACCAGATGTGGAATCAGCAGGAAGACGACCTCATCCTGCGACTGCGTCTTTGACCTGGAGCCAAAGACATATTTCAACAGCGGCAACTCACCGAGACCAGGAGTCCCACTCACACTCAACGAGTCCTGGCGGTTTAGAATACCGGCCAGAATGCTGGGCTCGCCTTCTTTGAGCTGAATCACATGCTCTACCGAACGCTGACTGATGATCGGTTGAGTGACAGAACTGATAGTCACCGAGCCGCTCTGGGAGGTAACCTCGATCTTCATCTTCAGCGTGATATCCCGATCCGTATGCACGGTCGGAGTCATGTCGATATTGACGCCAACGTCGATATAAGTGAACTGCGTGTTCACAAGCGCGCTGACGGCGGTCGTCGTACCGGAGGCGAATGATCCAGTCGCGATAGGAATCTTGGAACCGATCTTCAGCGTTGCCTTTTGTCCATCCGTTGCACGAATGCGAGGATTCTGCAGAATGCGCGTGTCGCTATCCGTAAGCAGCGCATTCACCGTGCCGGTTCCAATGTTCACGTTGAAGTTGTTTCCATTGAGGTGGGCCAACTGATTGAGCGTCAGAGCGCTGTTGCTGTTCGAAGAGGAGGAGCTGGAACTCGAACTGGAGCTCGACGAACTGCTACTGGTAGTGTTCGTTGTAACAGGAGTGACCGAAAAGGACTGAGGAAGCGTAATACCCAGATTACGAACTTTCTCGCGGTTCACTTCGAGTACGGCTACATCGACCACGACCTCCGGCTTGGTGCGATCGAGATCGTTCAGAAGCTTCTGCGCCAACAGAAGCTGGTCAGGCGTGGCCCGCATCACGACCGCATTCTGGCTGGGAATGGCAAAGACGCCGACGTTCTGCCCGGTACCGAAGACGTTGCGCAACGCAGTGACAATTTCGTTGGTGTCAGCGGTCTGGGTGGCATTGGTCAGATAAAAGGTCTGGACCGCCATCTCGTCCAGATCCTGACGCTTATTACGGGTGTTTTGCGCCACCAGAATGGTGTTTTCTGTCACCGGCTTCCAGAAGGTGCCGGAGATGGCGCCCACAATGCGCAGGGCGTCATACAGTGACACATTATTCAACTCCACCGGGATACGCGTGGAGGTGTATGCCGGATCAAACAGGACATTCAGGCCGGCGGCCTTGCCGATGGCCTGATAGATATTCTTCGTGTCTTCCACCATGCGAAGCGTGATGGGGTCATTCGAGATCGGCTTGAGAGAGACCGGTCCGCCCAGCCCGGAAATTTCGGCCTGAGTGGCCAGAATTCCGCTCTCCAGCGACTGCAGTTGTGGTGATGGGGGAGCGGCCGCCATCTTCTGCGTGAGATCCATCTCCTGCTGTGCGGTCTGGTTCGCGGGATCGATCTGCAACGCACGCGTGAACTCCGTAAGAGCTCCGCCGAGGTCGCCTCCCTGCCGCAAAAGGCGTCCGCGGTCCACATGTGCCGTTGCCGCCTCAAAACGCAGGCGCTCCGTCTTTACCTTGTAGCGAATATCTCTCGGCTTCTTTGCGAGGGCCTGGCGATATGCCTCATACGCCGCGTCGTAGTCTTGCCGTTCTTCGGCTTGCTGTCCTCGTTTATAAAACGAGCCGGCAGACTGGGCATGCGCTGCCCCGCCGGTGACGGCGAGAATGGTGACGACGAAGGCTACATTGCGAAGGGACGTAAAGCTGCGATCCATGTTTCTATAGAGGCTCAAATATGTGGGTGAAATCGGACCGCTCCCCGCTTGCTGATGGCGAAAGTATAGCATTCCGTTTCTCTTAGACGCCGACCCTGCCCCTGAGGCTGGCCGCCGAAGACATGGCCAGAGTTGGAATCTTTTGCCGCGTGTTAACATCAAACGTCCAGATGGCCCGTTCTGTAAGCCAACCCGTTCCAGGAACTGTGAAGGCGCGCCCCACGCGCCCGCGTGATCCCGTGGCGACGGGAGAGCGGGACGCCGCGCAGAATCGCTCTGCCAGCCACAATTATTTCCTGACCGACCGTTTTGAGGCCGGCGTTGCCCTGCGCGGTAGTGAGGTCAAATCCGTCCGCGAAGGCAAAGCCAACCTGAAAGACGCCTACGGTCTGGTAAAAGACGGAGAAATCTACCTCCTTAACGCGCACATTGGTCCCTTCTCTCATGGCAATGCCATGAATCATGATTCGCTGCGGACCCGCAAGCTGCTGCTGCACAAGGAAGAGATTCGCAAGCTAGTAGGTAAGACGACACAGAAGGGCTTTACGCTTGTCCCAACACGCCTTTATTTCAGGCACGGCCGCGTGAAATGCGAGCTGGCCCTGGCCAGAGGTAAACAGGATTGGGACAAGCGTGAAACCGAGCGGCGTCGGGAAGCCGACAAAGAGGCCCGCGCGGCCGTCGCTCGCGGCCAGCGGCGCTAGAGCAAATCGCCGTTTTCCTGCGAAGAAAACAGCATTCGCAGATTTATCCAAAGCCACAGGATTAGGAGATTGTCGAATTGCCGACACTCCGTCTACGATGGAACTTTCCTGTCCAGCGTTACCATGAGGAATATGCAGACCAAGCTTGTATTTGAGGATGCCGCATCCTCCGCCTCCCCCCTGCTAACAGTTTTCGCCCTCGACCAGAACACGGAAAAGGAAGGCGACCCGAAAATCGCCCTACTCTCTGTGTCTGCTGTCGTACAGTCGGCAGCCGCTGCCGTGCTGACCTCAGGAGAGTTCAAGGGAGGGGTTACGGAGACCCTGCTACTACATAACCCCGCCGGGCTGAAGGCTGCGCGCCTCCTGATTGTCGGCGTGGGCAAAGCAAAGTCCCTTTCCGCCGTTGAGCTGCGGAAGGCCGCCGGCACTGCAGTCCGCTTTGCCAAACCTCGCGGGATTCGCGAGGTTGCAATCATCTTCCCTGAGGGGCAGGATCTTGCCATCGAACCGGCTCGTTCGGCGCAGGCCATCGTTGAAGGCGCAGTGATCGCCGACTTCGATCCGGATACCTATAAGTCCGATCGCAAGGACCAGAGCATTGCCACCCTTAGCGTGTTTGCTCCTTCAGGAGCGCGGGCAGCCATTGAGACCGGCGTCGCCGAGGGCGAGATCATCGCCTCTGCACAGAACTTTGCCCGCTCGCTGGTCAACGAACCCGGGAACAAACTTACCCCCACCGTTCTGGGGCAGCGTGCTGCGGAGATGGCCCGGACATCCGGTCTCGCCGCCGAAGTGTACTCCACCGACAAGATGAAAGAGCTGGGCATGGGCGCCTTCCTCGGCGTGGCCCAGGGCAGCTATGAACCACCTGCGCTCATCGTGCTGACTTATACGCCACCGTCGGCTCCCGCGGCCGATGCTCCGGTGTTTGGCCTGGTCGGTAAAGGCATTACATTCGACACCGGCGGCATCTCGATCAAACCGGCTGACGGCATGGAAAAGATGAAGTACGACATGGCGGGCGCTGCCGCCATGCTGGGCGCCATGCAGGCCATTGCCGCGCTCAAGCCGCCGTTCAAGGTTATCTCTGTCATCTGCTCCTGCGAGAACATGCCCTCTGGCCGCAGCTACAAGCCTGGGGACATTTTGACCTCAGCCAGCGGAAAGACAATTGAGATCAACAATACCGATGCCGAAGGCCGCCTGGTGCTGGCCGATGGCCTCTGGTACGCCAAGCAGCTTGGCGCAACCAAACTCGTCAATGCGGCCACCCTTACCGGAGCCTGCGCCGTCGCCCTGGGACTGATCAACGCCGGCCTGTTCACTAACGATGAGACCACCAGCACAGCGTTTACCGGTGCGGCCAAGATCGCCGGAGAAGGTTTCTGGGCGCTTCCCAGCTCGGACGAGTATCTGCAACTCATGAAGTCTTCCATCGCCGACCTGATGAACACCTCCAACACACGCTGGGGTGGAGCCTCCACTGCAGCGGCCTTCCTGAAGGAGTTCGTCGGTGAAACCCCCTGGATCCACCTCGATATTGCCGGCCTGGCCTGGCAGGACGCAGACAAACCCTGGATGCCGAAAGGCCCGTCGGGTTTCGCCGTGCGCTCCATCGTGGAGTGGGTTCGCTCGACTCAGTAAAAACAAGAAGTAGACGCTTCAGAATGCCGCAACAACCAACGATTCTTTTCGTCGATGACGAACCCGTCCTGCGCGAGCTTCTCCCCCTGTGGCTCGCGCAGCACGGATACCGCGTGCTAACGGCCTCGAGCGGAGAAGAGGCCTTAGCGATTCTGCAAAGAGAAACCGTCGATGTTCTGCTGACCGACTACAACCTTCCCGGTATCAGCGGAGCGCAATTGATCGAACAGGTTCCGGACAAGCCTTCGCTCGTCCTGTACTCCGATGCAGCCGACTTCCCGGAGACGGAAAAGCACCGCCTCAAAATTCGGGAAGTGCTCTCTAAACCTATTCGGCGCGAGATCCTACTCTCCGCGCTCAAGGACATTACGATTCAGGGTTAGGCTGCAGATCTCCGCAGCCCGGACTCAGCGATCTGGTGGATCGTTCTGTCGTTGAACGCCTTCAGGTCATCTGGCTTGCGGCTGGTCACGAGCCCCTTGTCTTCGACAACCTCGCGATCCACCCAGATGGCTCCGGCGTTCATCAGGTCCGTCTTCAGCGACGGCCATGAGGTCATCGTCCGGCCCTTGACTACACCGGCTTCAATCAGAGTCCACGGTCCATGACAAATCGCTGATACCGGCTTGCCTGCCGTGAAGAACTCTTTGACGAAGCTGACCGCATTCTCATCCATACGAAGGCGGTCCGGATTCATCACACCACCTGGTAAAACCAGAGCATCGTAGGTCGAAGCCTGGGCTGACTTGAGATTGACATCGACCTTCACGGTCTCTCCCCAGTCTGTCATGTCCCAGCCTTTGATCTCCCCGGATCTCGGAGAAACAATCTCTACCGTCGCTCCAGCCGCCTGCAGGGCCTTGTAAGGCTCCGTAAGTTCCGACTGCTCGAAACCATCCGTGGCCAGAATCGCAACACGTTTCCCAGTCAGATCGTTTGCCATCTCTTACCTCCATGTGGGGAGATAAGACAGCGTCCCGGCCCTCACCGTTGCCCGTCCTCGCCAAGGCGGAGAAAGCTCCCTACATCACTTCGGGAGCTTCAATCCCAAGTAGCGACAAGGCGCGAACCATCTCGCGTTTAGCCACAGCCGCGGTAGCCAGAAGCAGTTTCTTCTTTGCCGGATCCGACTCAGTCAGGATGTGATGCTTGTGGTAGAAGTTGTTGAACTGTTGCGCCAACTGGAAGACATACTTCGCCAGGATCGCCGGCTCTGCATTCTGGATGGCCTGCTCAATCACCATCGTCAGCTTCGATGCCGTGAGCCATACCTCCCAGATGCTGACGCCGCTCTCCCCTTCCAGCAGATCGCCTGCCGCGAGGTCAGACACTGCGTCCTGCTCAGCGACGCCGGCTTTACGGAAGATATTTGCGGCCCGCACGATAGCGTACTGCACGTATGGTCCGGTCTCGCCCTCAAAGCTCAATGCATCGCGGAAGTCGAATGCGATGACGGTATTCCGTGAGTACTTCAGCATGAAGTAACGCAGAGCACCAACAGCGATCTTACGCGCGGTTTCGAAGCGGTCTGCCTCGTCCAGTTCAGGATGACGCGAGTCCACTTCGACCTTCGCTGCAGCAATCAGCTTATCCAGCAGGTCGTCGGCCTTAACGCCGAATCCTTTGCGCCCGCTCACCTCGATGTAGGCACGCTGCTGATCTTCTTCGCTGACGGTGTAGCCCAGTTCAATCGCACAACGTGGCGTCAACGCCACCATCTCGTAGTTCAGATGGGTGTAGCGATCCGCGGCATCCTCGTATCCCATGCCGCGCAGAGCCTGAATGACGTTGTTCTGCGGATCATTCTGACGCGAGTCGATGACGTTGTAGATGGCATCCGCGCGGCCGAAATATGGATGCTGCTCTTCGCCGTGCTCGGTCGAGATCCAGCACATATGGTTTGGGTATTGATGGAACGGCTTATAGCCGAAGTCCTTGCCCAGCAGGCCGAACTTCCACAGATGATAAGCAATGTCCTTACCGACGTAGGTCACCGTGCCGTTTGACCGTACGATCACCTTCGCATCCTCATCCGGCCCTTCGGTTGGGACCTCCGAGCCGGCGCGGCGCATCACCCAGCAACCTTTGTTTTTGCCCTCGGTCTCCTGGTAAAGCACTCCCTTCTCAATCATCAGTGCCCGTGCCGCATCCCAGAACTTGAGATGAAGGATCTCGCTCTCCCTGGGCAGGAAGTCATACTCGATACTGAGCCGCTCCATGGTCTCGAGATGCCGCCGCAGTACGGCTGTTGCAATCAGATCGGCAACCTCAGCAGTCTCATTGCCGCCGTGCTCAATAGCGTGCAGTGTGTCGAGACGTAGCGCCTTCCGTGCTTCCTTCTCCGCCTCATCGGCCGTGTACCACTGCGAGACGCGCGCATACAGGTCCCACATGTAGTAGTCGACTCGTTCGTTGCCAGCTGCGAGTTCTTCAAGCAACAATTTCACGCCGGCAAGGGAGCGACC
>JAEKKE010000418.1 GCA_019510535.1 Acidobacteriota bacterium | reverse complement strand
TTGCACCACTCATCCCGCCCGAAGTAGGAATGCGTCGAGCCGGTGGCGACGATCAGATAGTCGTAGGTGAGTTGTGCACCCGACCGCAGGTCAACCCGTCTGCGGTTAACGTCAAAGCTGATGGCTTCATCCATCAGCACCTCGACATTCGGATGGTGCCGAAACACCGCACGGATAGGCTGTGCAATATCGGAGGGATTCAGCACGGCCAGAGCCACCTGATAGAGCAGCGGCTGAAAGGTATGGTGATTACGGCGATCGACGATCGTGATATCGACCGCCTCTTTTGCCAGCTTCTGTGACGCAACCAGACCGGCAAAGCCTGCTCCCAGAATGACGACCCGCTTCCGTTCGGCCATCTATACCCCCTGGAGCATTTCCCCTGCCGGTGTAGTGTAGGGCTTCGCATCCTATGGCGTTTTCCGCAATGAAAACCCCGTAGCGCGCCCCTTCCGGAATACCCGGCAAAAGGAAAAACTCTCCAAACCATACGATGCGACAGGTTGTGCTAGCGGCTCATCCAATTCCCGCCTGTCCCGAGATCAAAAGTAGGGGCCGGTGAAACCCCTAAATTGAAACCACTAGATTTCGGGATAGAAGTCGAAGAACGCGTCCAGGCTCTGCTTCAATTGGGCCTCGATCTGTTCTCGGGAGCCTTCCAACAGATGCATGGTTACCCGGGCCGAATTCCCGTTCTTCAGCTCGATGGGGGCTTCGCCGATGGAGGAGATCTCATCGGCGGGCAGAAGTCGCATTCCATAGACAAGTACAAGATTCGCCATGGGTCTATTGTCGCTCTGAAACCGGGCCTTTGCGGAGAGCAGGCCCGTTTGAATCTTCAGGAGGCCGTTTACAATCAAAACTTAGCCATGTCCGACCATACAACCCGCGACACAGTCATCCTCGGTTCCGGCTGCTCCGGCCTGACGGCTGCCATCTATACCGCCCGTGCCAACCTGAAGCCTCTCGTTCTGGAGGGTCATGAGCCCGGCGGACAGCTTTCCATCACCACACTGGTCGAGAACTTCCCCGGCTGGCCCCAGGGCGTACAAGGACCCGAGCTGATTGAGAACATGAAGCAGCAGGCGACGCGTTTCGGCGCGGAGCTCAAGATGGCTCACCTGGTCTCGGTCGATCTCACAAAACGGCCCTTCGAGCTGAACCTGGGCAAGGAGACGATCCACACCCGCACGCTGATCATCGCCTCCGGCGCTTCGGCCCGCTGGCTGGGTATTCCCAGCGAACAGGCTCTGATCGGTCACGGCGTCTCGAGCTGCGCCACCTGCGACGGCTTCTTCTTCTCCGGCAAGGAGATCGCGGTGGTAGGCGGCGGCGACTCCGCCATGGAAGAGGCTCTCTTCCTCACCCGCTTCGCCACCAAGGTCACGCTGATCAACCGCAGTGACAACTTCCGTGCCAGCAAGATCATGCTGGAGCGCGCCATGGGTCACCCGAACATCGTCTTCCGCACCAGTACGGTAGTGGACGAGGTTCTGGGCGTGGAAGAGAAGGACGTCAAAGGTCTGAAGCTGCGGAACATCAAGACCAACGTCGTGGAGAATCTGCCGCTCTCGGGTTTGTTCCTTGGCATCGGTCATGAGCCCAATGCGAAAGCGTTTCGCCACCAGATCGACCTGGACGACGACGGCTACATCAAGACCGTGAACAACGTCTTCTGCACCCTGAACGGACAGATTGTTCCCGGCGTCTTCGCCTCCGGTGACGTGCAGGACCGCCGCTACCGCCAGGCAATTACGGCTGCAGGCACCGGTTGCATGGCCGCACTGGAAGTGGAGAAATTCCTCGAAGAACACGGACGATAATTTCAGGACGGTGGGGCGGGCTATCCTGTCGGCACCTTTAGAGCATTTTCCCTGTTGCTGGGTATCCCGGAAGAGGAGTGCCGCGGCGTTTTCATTGCGGAAAACGCCCATAGATGCGGATGCCCTACTCTACACCTGCAGGGAAAATGCTTTACGGAGGTCCCCTCATGGAGATTCGCGGCCTTTGTCCGCTTCTAGGAGTCTTCGATATGCCGCGGTCGGTGCGGTTCTACTGCGACAACCTCGGCTTTGAGATCCATCAGCGTTCCGCGACCTACGCGGTTGAAGACGGCGTAGAGCTCTTTCACTGGGCATGGCTCAAGCGCGATGACGCAGAGCTAATGTTGAACACCGCTTACGACGAAGGCGAACGCCCCAACCTGGAAAGTCCCATGCGCATTGCGGCTCACCAGGACACGACACTCTATCTTGGCTGTCCGGAGGTGGATGGCGCCTACGAGGAGCTGAAGGCAAAGGGCGTGTCCTGCAAGCCTCCCCAGACGGCCTGGTACGGCATGCGACAACTAGAGATGCGTGATCCGGATGGATTCGGCGTCGTACTTCAGTGGAGGGCAAAGTAGCGATGGCGGTTCAGACAGGACGCTACACCGCACAGATTGAAGGCGATTTCGTCGTCTTCCTGATCGGCATGCGCATCAACTCGGTATGGGCTGTGCACAAATGGATGCCGGTCACGCAGACGATGCCCCGCATGTTGAAGGAGCTCTATCGCCAGCCCGAGCTCGGCTTTCTTCGGCACGAGATCTTCCTGGGCTGGCGGACGCTGATGACAGTACAGTACTGGCGCACCTTCGACCAGCTCCACGCCTATGCGCATGCCCGCAATCATGAACATCTGCCGGCATGGGCTGAGTTCAACCGCCGCGTGGTGAAGAGCGGAGCTGTGGGTGTCTTTCATGAGACCTATCTGGTCAAGGCCGGACAGTACGAGGCGATTTACTCTGATATGCCACGCTTCGGTCTGGCCGGCGCAGCACAGCATGTACCCGCGATAGGACGATTGAATACCGCGCGAGACCGGATACAACAGTAAGGCCGCTTGAGCTTCGTGGCCTCCTTACCCGCCCTAGCGTTGCGAGGTTCACCCCAACGAACAGGTTCGTCGGGGACCCCGATACGCGATGGATGGGGCACCCAGACTGGTGGGGCGCGTAGACAAAAAGCGGATCGAGCTGAGCTCGATCCGCCTTCGTTTTCATCCAGCAACCAGGAACTACTTCGGTGGCATTCCTGCTTCCGTGGCCTTCCTATCAGCCTTGTCCTGGGCCTTGTCAGCTTTCTTCTGTTCACTGGAATCCAGCTGCTTCCGCTTGGCCTTATCTGCCCTTGACTGGGCCTTCTCGGCCT
>JAEKKE010000417.1 GCA_019510535.1 Acidobacteriota bacterium | reverse complement strand
GAGGAACAAGATAACCCTGCTCAGGAGAATAAGGAAGATACCGGGACATACTCTCTTCTCGTATAAATAACGCCGAAAATCAAGTAGTACTCACACAGACTCTTTAGCCCTGGGCCTTCCCGTTTCTTAGAGAGAGCCCAGGGCTAAAGCCCGACTTCTTTTGTGTCCGATAAACCGTGGGCTGAAGCCCACGGCTCCCACCTTGTTCGAGCTACGCTCGAGCGTCCGTTCACCCGACACTGGATCCGGGTAGGCCTCTCATCTCTCGCCCTAACGAGGAATAGTTAATCATGGCCTGAGTCGCAATCGAGAAGATGCTGCCTGTCAGGGCATAGAGCGCCAGTCCCGATGCGTAATGCCAACTCACATAGCCGAACCCTATCGTCATCACGTACGCCATGATCTTCTGCTGTTTCGCATCGACTCCAGGCGACGGCATATACCACTGCATCAGGAGTTGGAAGACAACAATAAGAATCGGCAGGATGTGATGCGGATCGGCAGTTGAAAGATCATGCAGCCAGAGCCACCCTGCACCACGCAGCGCGACGGCCTTGCGTAGCATTCCGAAGAAGGCAAATAAAAGCGGCATTTGGATAAGCAGAGGGATACATCCACCAAAGACATTGATGCCGTTGTCTTTCTGTAGCTTTGCGATCTCAGCAGCCATGTCGTTATGTCGTGGATCTGTCAGCTTGACCCCCTTGTATCGGGCCTTGATGACTTCAATGTCTGGCTGTATGCGCCGCATCTTAAGTCCGCTTCGCATACTGGAGATACGCAGCGGCAAGATCAACAGGTTAACTCCCACGGTAAGCAACACGATGGCCCAGCCCCATGATCCCTCCGAGTTCGTGGCCACATGGGATTGAACGAATGCGAGCACGACGAAGAGCTCTCGCTCAACGATGTTCATCGACATTGGAGCAGGTAGAGCCGCTACTAAGGTTGGCTTATCCGGGACCTGATGTCGCTGCCCCAACTGTGCAGGCCGTAGTTGAAAACTGAAAAACATCGCTGCTGCGAAAACCAACAGGATTACGAATAACCTCACGCCATTCTCCTGGCGTGGATCTTTAAACTCCGCCATAAACCTCTCCTCTCGCGTAGACACACGATGGCCGGCGGGAACCACGGCCTGTGTTGCACGCTTGGTGCACTGTCGGGTGTTCAGTGTCCGCATGTCATACGACGGCAGAAACGCACGCGGTTCTGCCGTGGCATACGGCACGGGTAGCCAGACTGGTGATTTACACCAGCACAGCCATTACTGCTGCAGCGCTAACGAATAAGGGATGGAGGAGGAAGCTGGAAGCGGAAGGGAAGAACCAGAGTGGTTGTGGCCAGGCAGACGGCGACCGGCTGTCTCACCACGCGTCGATAGAGTCCCGGTGCGACTAGCACGCCAAGCCGATTGCTAAGGCTTGTGGCAATTGCTTCATGGATCGACGAAGAGGAACTAACGATGAAGAGGACCAGGCTTGAGAAGATCAGGAAGCCGGCAAACGCCACCAATCCGCTGACTGCAGACTCTGAGAACCGGCTCGTCAGGTAGCCGACAAACAGCGATAAGCTCAGTGCGGCGTGCAAGCGGCGGTATCGATGCGCATCCATGACTCAGCTTCTCCGAGGCAGTTTGAAGGTACCATGCCATGGATTCTGCCGCAACGGCTTCAGGGAGAGATCGAGCCTTGGGCTTCCGGCCCGATCTCATCCTCATGAGAAGGAACAACGACTAAGGCTTCGTAGCCAGGATCAGCGGCGACGGCCCGGGGGCATCGAGCAGGCGGGCATCGACGAAGCCTGCTGCCGTAAGCCACTCGCTGATCTCTTCGAACGAGAAGGCGTCGCCGTCCTCTGTGTTGACCAGCATGTTGACAGCAAAGATCAGGGGTCCTGGAGGTCCGGTGCGATCGGCGTTGACCAGGAACTCGGCAATGACGATAGTGCCCCCCGGCTTCAGCGCGTCGAAGGTCTTCTTCAGCAGCGCCTGGCTGTGAGCTGCGCCTTCGCTGTGCAGGATGTGCCCCAGAGTCGCAACGTCGTAGCCGCTGCCGAAGGGAGTCGTGTTCAGGTCGCCGGCAATGAAGTTGTAGCGCGCGGTGAGGCCGAAGCGCTCGACCATGGCGCGTGTGGCGGGCAGCACACCTTCCCAGTCGAAGGCTGTCGCTTCCACGTTCGGCGCGTTCTGCGTCAGTCCAATGCTCCATACGCCGGAGCCTGCCGCCAGATCGAGTATGCGTACCGTGCCTTCACGCTGGCCCAGGGTGAGATGCGCAGCCAGCACCTGCGTCGCCGGATAGCTCATCGGAAAGATGTCATGCACGAAGGCCTGGAAGAAGGCGCTGCCGTCACCCTCAACGTTCACGGAGTATGCCGGCTTGCCGGAGGCGACCACCTCATTCAGCCCCAGCCACTTCGGCAGAAGCTGCCGGCTGATGTGTTTGAACATGCCGCCCTGGAAGCTCGGCTTGGTACTTACGAGAAATGCTTCGCTCTCCGGTGTAAGCGTGTACTTGTCTCCATTACGCGCCAGCAAGCCCAGACCGACGAGGAGATTCATGATGCTGCGCAGCCCGCGATCGGACGCTCCGGTGGCCGCAGCCGTTTCGGCGAGCGTTTTGGGCTCGCCATCGAGGACGTCAAAGACGTGGTGATGAATGGCAGCTTCGATCGCAAGCGTCGGGGCGTATCCCCAGCCAAACTGCATGATGCGTTCGGGCGTAACGGGTGCAGGTGTCGTACTCATGGTCGATCATCTCCTGTAACAACGTGGTGGTTCTGCATCCCATGGTGAGTAAACCGCAGAGGGATGAAGCCGAGCAGAAAAGCAGGGAGCCGCCATTCTGTCACAAAGCACGCAAGGCGAACAAAGGTGTTTTCGTGAAGCTTCGATAAACGTTCCTTGGAGTGGTGGGAATGTTGACGCCACGTTTGTCTGCCCGGCATCAAACCATGCTGTTAGGCCATTCTGCAGTTCCAGCCGATTCGCAAAACATACAAGGAGTATGTCCATGGCAAAGACAATGAGGGTTGCGCAAATCAGTAAGCCGGGTGGGGATTTTGAGCTTGTAGAGCGTGAGATTCCGCAGCCAGGCGCAGGGCAGGTCCGGGTGAAGGTCGAGGCCTGCGGCGTCTGCCACAGCGACGTCATGGTGAAGGACGGGGCCTGGCCCGGGCTGCAGTATCCCCGCGTACCGGG
>JAEKKE010000416.1:1562-5014 GCA_019510535.1 Acidobacteriota bacterium | reverse complement strand
CCGCCTACACAACCTCCAGCCTGACGGTTGGCAGCCACACCATTACGGCCACATATAACGGAGCCAACTACGCCTCAGGCTCCGGAAGCGCAAACATCACGGTCTCGCAATAGCATCGCCAGCAGGTAATACACTCGTTGCCCCATTCTTCGCAGCTTTATCGCGAAGGGTGGGGTCCCCGACGAACTTGTTCGTTGGGGTAACAAGGGTGGGGTATCGCGCTTCGCGCGACCGCTTTTGCTTTCTCTCGAAGCCAGCTCTTCTGCTGCGATAATTAAGGGTGAACGGAGGTATGTCCTTTTGCCCGAACTCCCACAGGTACCCCTGACGCTTGAAGGTTCCAACGTCCTTCATCAGATCTTCCGCTTTGACTGGACTGCTTGGAAAAAGCTTCCCCTTGACGAGCGCACGGCCATCTCAGAGGAGTTCAGCGGGCTCCTCGCTCGTTGGGAGGCCGGTAACACGGAACCCAATGGGCACCCGAACCAGTCAGCACTGTTCTCGCAGATCGGCCACAAGGGAGACCTCGTCCTGATCCACTTCCGCGATTCACTGGAAGACCTGAACCGCGTTGAGCTCGAGCTGGCGCAGACTAAGCTCTATCCATTTCTTCAGCAGACATCGTCGTACCTTTCCGTCGTCGAGCTGGGTCTCTACGAGTCTTCGGAGAAGATCTACTCCCAGCTTGCGGAAAAAGGCCTTGAGCCTGGTACGCCCGAGTGGAACGCCGGCGCCGGCGAGGCCACCGCACGCACCTTCGCCTCGCTCAGTTCGCGCCTCTTCCCAGCCATCCCGCCGGCGAAGTATCTCTGCTTCTACCCCATGGATCGTAAACGTGGCGAGCAGGTCAACTGGTACACCGAACCCATGGCTGATCGCCGTGCCATGATGCACGAGCACGGCTTGATCGGCCGCCGCTACGCCGATCACGTCCGCCAGATCATCACCGGTTCCATCGGCCTTGATGACTGGGAGTGGGGAGTCGACCTCTTCGCCGACAATCCCATCATTTTCAAGAAGCTCATCTACGAGATGCGCTTCGACAAGGTGAGCGCGGTCTACGCTTCCTTCGGTCAGTTCTTCCTATCGGTTCGCGTCCATGCCGCCAACGTCAGCCAGTGGTTTGACGGCACGCTCGCCTGATCTGTCTGTTCCGCGCTGTTACACCTCCAGCGCGACTACCTCGTAAAGCTCCACGCGAGGGACAGTAAGAGAAACGCGCTTCCCATTCTGCTGGAACACAATCGGCATCCCTGCGTGGAGCAGGGATGCCTTTTTGATCTTTCTCGCATCCGGCAACCGAATCTCCAGCCTCTGATCGGTCAGAGTTGCCGGTTTGCGCATGTGTCCACGAAACGCGTTTGCGCCCGTGTAGTTCAGCAGATGGAAGGCATAGCCCGGCTGCGTCTCCCATGCGGTGACTTCAATCAGCCCATCACCATGCACGTCGACGATATTGGTGTCCTTCAGCAGCCAGCGCACGGCGTTCGTAATCTGCCGTCCAAGGTCAGGATGATCCAGCCTCCAGAACGCGCTATCCATATCTCCGGCCAGATACACCAGGCGTGATGTTCCTGTCTCCCGGGCCACCATCGAAGGCAGATCGCTCGGCTCTTCCCGCTGATAGACAGCCTCCGGTGGATAGACCGGATAGGGCTTGATGAAGGTCATCGTGCTGCTTTGGATGGGTTCGATCGGCTGCCGCCATACCGGACCGGCAATCCAGCGTGTTTCCTCGAAACCTTCCGTGAGAGCTCCGCGACTGCGGATGTACTGAAGATGGATACCGCCGATGGGATCCGTTGCTTGCGCCGTGGTGCGCACGGCTTCGCCTGCCTTTTTGATTCCGAATAGGTCGCCGAGCGCGAAATCATTGCGAGGCTTCCCGCTCTCGTCGAACAGGCCCGTCTGAAAGGTAGCCAGCAGGGAACCTCCTGCCTGCCCAAACTGCCTGATGGCGCCGGCCTGAGCATCCGAAAGCAGCGCTACGTTCGGCAGGATAAGCACGGAGTACGCCCGCAATCGCTCCTGAGTCAGATCTTCCTCATGGACAAAGTCGAACGGGATCCTCGCCTCAACCAGTGCTGCATACATCCCTTCGATATGGTCGGTACGATCTTCCGTATACGGCGCCTGGTAGAGCGTGACCGAGCGCGGCGAAGTAAGGATGGCAACCTTCGCGAGAGAACGCTTGTTATGAAAGTGCGCATCATTCTTCGCATGCCATGAGAGGAACTCCCGGCCGGGAGCCTGCCAGCGGCGATCGTCATGGAACCCCTGCTCCAAGCCCAGCCAGTGATACCAGATGATTCCACCGGCCGCTGCCGTCTGTGCCATGCGGCACACCGGCTCAACCGAAGTGTCAGCGACCTGTCGCCACATAATGCTGCCCGCACGTCCGTAGCTCGCACTCACCGCCGCCACCGGACGGTCTCCCATCAGGGCGCGTGCGAACTTCACCTGTTGTGCATCCTGCCAGACGGGAGCAACGACACCGGACCGCGACTGGTTGTCGGCCGTGTACCAGGCGGCTTCACGCGTGAGATGCCACTGGTCCAGTCCAGACTCCTTCAATCCCCCACCCAGGTTGCAGGAGTAGAAGTTGTTCGGACTCTTCTCCATCACTGTCGCTTTGTAAAGCTGAATCAGTTCGAAGGCCTTATCCATCAATGCCGAACGATATTCCTTCGAGCGCGGGTCTCCGATCTTGCGGCAGTTCTCGCAGTAACAGACCTGCATCGTCGGCCAGCCGTTCATGTAGACGCCGTCGATATCGTAGTTTGCATTCAGCTCCCGAATGATGGCGGGCTGCTGTTTCGAATAGTGCTCGCTGAAGATGCAGGTGAAGGCAATATCCGGTGCGGACTGCTGCAGGCCACCGTTCTGATTCCGGCGAAACCAGAGTGGATGGGTTTGCAGCAGTTCCGGGTCGGTCCACTGGATATCCGGACTCATGCGGCCATACACGCGGATGCCACGTTTCTTGGCGGCGCGGAGACACTCTCCAAAGAGATCGCGGCCCTTCAGGTAGATGCTGTGATGGAAGAAGGGAACCTTAGAAGGATAGAAGGCCACCGGGCCGGAGACCGAAAGAGCAACAGCCTGCACCTTCGCCGATGCCCAGTAGTCAGCCCATTGTTCAACGTTCTGTGACTCTCCATCCCGTTCGTTGAAGTTCGTCTGGCCAATCCTCTTGATTGTTCTATACCAGGGAAGAGCATCAGCCTGCTGTTCCCGAGCCGCAAGGGAGGTTGCCAACTCACTGCCCGCTACGTTCTTCGTAGCCAGCGATATGAGTGTTCCTGCACTCAGGGCGTTGAATTCCCGCCGGTTCATACTCATTGAAGTCAGCTCCTGTTTCGCTGTTGTTCATGCCGGTTTAATGATGGCGACGTTGCGCGACCGCAGAGTAACAGATGGCGGGCACCGGCGTCGTTTGCAGTCCCTGCTTG
>JAEKKE010000416.1:0-1519 GCA_019510535.1 Acidobacteriota bacterium | reverse complement strand
ACCGCAGAGTAACAGATGGCGAGCTCCGCCGTCGTTTGCAGTCCCTGCTTGCGAGCCTGTATAAGTCCCACGACGTTCAGGATCCAATTTTTACTGCGATGAGGAGTTCACACGATGGGTCTCAACACCACACGGCGGCGGTTTGTACAGCTTGCAGCACTTTCGACGACGAGTGCTCTTGGACGCACCGCTACAGCGGCTCCTTCCCATGGAACGGTGGAGATCAAGACCGATCCTGCAGAAAAACTGACACAGCAGCCGGGTGTTGCATGGGCGTTGGAACAGTTGCAGTCATCGCTGGAAGCAAAGGGAGTATCTGTCAAAACCGGCGGCAAGCCGGTGGCGACGATCGTGGTCGCTTCTGTTGGCAGTGAGCTCGCCAAAGGCTTTGAGGTGCCCAGCGATCACACCGCTGAGATGACCGTGATCGTTGCTGCAAAAGCCGAACGCAATGTCATTCTCGTAAGCGGCCTCGACGGGCGAGGAATCACCTATGGTCTGTTGGAGCTGGCAGATCGTATTCGCGAGAGTGATCGCCTCGATGCAGCCTTCCAACTGAACGCGCCTATCGTGGAGAGAACTCCGAATCGTGTACGTAGTGTGGCGCGCGCCTTCTGCTCCGAGATCGAAGATAAGTCCTGGTTTTACGACCGTGCGTTCTGGACACGTTATCTCGATAACATCGCCTCTGCGCGCTTCAACCGTTTCAACTTCGCGCTTGGGTTCGGCTATGACTTTCCCACCGGAGTAACCGGAGACTACCTGCACTTCCCCTATCCCTACCTGGTCAAACTGGCGGCGTATCCTGACGTACGCGTCGACCCACCGCTGGCCGTGGGAGAGCGCGAAAAGAACCTGGAGACCCTCCAATTCATCGCCAGAGAGACCCGGCGTCGCGGGCTCGATTGCCCCCATGCAGACCACCAGATTCTCGGCCTGACGCCTGAGACTCACGCCACATACTGCCGCACTGCGCTGGCAGAGATCCTGAAGGTGTGCCCGGAGATCACTGGGCTGACACTTCGCATTCACGGCGAGAGCGGTATCCCTGAGGGGAGCTATCCGTTCTGGGAGACGCTCTTCGAAGTGATACGAGATGCAGGCCGGCCCATCGAGATTGATATGCACGCCAAAGGCCTCAATCAGACGATGATCGACATCGGCCACAAGACTGGGATGCGTCTGACTGCAGGTGCGAAGTTCTGGGCAGAACATCTGGGGCTCGGCTATCACCAGGCCGACATCCGTGCGACCGAATATCCGCGGGAGAATGTGACCGGCACCTTCGCCGTTTCGAATGGCGCCAGGAATTTTACCCGCTATGGATATGGCGATTTCTATCAGCAGGAGTCCGAGATTGAAGTCCTCTACCGTGCCTGGCCCGGAACCCAGCGCCATCTGCTGTGGGCCGATCCGGCGCTTGCCTCAGGTTATGGCCACGCCGCCCACTTCTGCGCCGCCGCGGGCATGGAGCTTTGCGAGCCACTCACCTTCAAAGGGCGGGAAGGCTCAGGACATC
>JAEKKE010000720.1 GCA_019510535.1 Acidobacteriota bacterium | reverse complement strand
CCGCGGCGTGACGCAGTCTCATCTGTATCTCAAGACCGGGAAAGATTCGGAAGAGAAGCAAGAGCGCACCTTCCACATCGAGTCACGCGCGGGATCGAATGGATTCACGCAGAGCGATATTTCCGTCTCTGGCATTACCGCATTGCGGACGGCTGAGATTGCGGAGATCCGCTTTACCGATGGAACGAGCTGGCATCCGACCGGCATTGCCGGATGCCTTTCTTATTTCAATGGAGTTCATCTGGTGAATGCGGAATCGGCGAAGTAGGCCGTTGTCCCGTTCATTGTGTGTTTGCGTTGCGGTGAGCGGGATGAGTTTTAAAGCGCTGAAGGCGCGTTCCTGATCGAGCTCACCTCTCCTGCATGACGCGGTCGCGGCTCTCGCGTTTCTCCCGACGCGACCATCCCAGGCGCAGGCCAAGGTAGCCCAGGATCAATAGACCGGCGAAGAGCATCGCGATCAGGCGGTTGTAATAGATCAGGCTTGCCAGGCAGATGCCTGCTGCGATCAGGGTCCAGATGGGCAACAGTGGATAGAGCGGAGCGCGGAAGGGGCGGGCCATCGCAGGCTCACTCTTGCGCAGGCGGAAGAGTGCGAGCATGCTGACGATGTACATCACCAGCGCTCCCAGTACCGACATAGTGACGATGTTGGCAGTCATGCTGACGATGTACATCACCAGCGCTCCCAGTACCGACATAGTGACGATGTTGGCAGTCAAAGGCTGGCCGCCGAACTGAATCCAATTGTCACTATAGATCGCCGCGATGCCCACGACTCCTCCGGCGAGGATGGCGATGTGCGGTGTGTGGAAGCGTGGGTGAATCTTGCCGAGGAATGCTGGGAGATAGCCTGCGCGTGCCAGGGCGAAGATCTGACGCGAGTAGCCGAAGACGATGCCGTGCAACGAAGCCACCAGGCCGAAGAGGCCGAGCCAAACCAGCATGTGCAGCCATCCGCTGCTGCCGCCGACGACGATCTTCATTGCCTGTGGCAGCGGATCGTTGATGTTGGCCAACACGCTCCAATCACCGACTCCACCGGCAAAGACCATAACGCCCAGTGCAAGGATCAGAA
>JAEKKE010000098.1 GCA_019510535.1 Acidobacteriota bacterium | reverse complement strand
ATGGCAGAGCGGAGCACGCGGGTATCCAGCAGGAACTCATCAACCGTTTGAGCGCTCTTCAGAAAAGGGCTCCGGTACGTGAAGGAGTTTTGCAGGGCTAGTCTAGAAGCAACGCTGGTCCGACAAGGCAGACAAAGGTGCAGAGGTGCCACGGGCTATTCATGTTGACTCGTGATAAGAACGTGAGTGGGGTCGGGAGACGTCGAGATGGCATCTCCGGGCCAAGGGCCGGCCTCGGGAATCGGGGCCGGTCCGACGGACATTTCAGTACAGCCCCGGAATTATGACGTGATGCTGTCCAGGCTGAGCCTATATTCGTCGCAGGTCGAAAGCAGAAATGCACCGGCGGATGCCGAAAAGACCGAATAGCTCAACGGCGGCTCTAGTCCGAGTCCGTAGATCATCGACAAACCGAAGAAAAGAAGCAGCAGGCCGCTGAGAAAGGCCGCGATCCGTGTCTGCCATCCCACGATAAGAGCGATGCCGAATACGAGCTCGGCGATAGTTGCAATCCAGGCCAGTGCGGGCACCCAAGACGCGGGCATCATCGAGGTCAGCTTCTGGGTGTAAGTGATGAAGTGGGAGAAGTCACCCCATCCCACGTTTCCCGTTCCCAACGGTCCCCATACACCAAAGCGATCTGCAACGGCGGAGAGAAATGCTGTCCCAAGCGCCAGCCGCAGGAAAACGGTATAAATGTCCTTCGCCTGCCACTTCTTTTCCATCTCAGTCCCTCCGGAGACCTGTCATAAAGATGCAAAAACTGTGGTCAGCACCCGGATTTCTCCGAGTGCTGACGATGATCTAGTTGACGGGAGTAGAGACGGGCGCGCCCTTGTCCTTCACGAAGAAGACGACGAACTTCGCAGGAGCCGTCGTGCTGGCGTTCTTACTGACGAGGTGTATGTCTCCAGGTGCTTGCCGATGTACCGCGCTGGATCCGCCGGGTGAGTAATCTACGATGACCATTCTGCCTTCCTTGCCTGGAAGGTCCGGCAGGTCTTTGGAGAGCAGAGGAGTTACCTTGGCTTCCTGTGCCATCAACGTGCCTGCCATGAGACATAAGAAGATGAGTGCTTTCTTCATGATTTCCTCTCTTACTTGTGTGCGCCGGGTTGATACTCCCCGGGAATATAACGGAAGCCGATGGCGATGCGGTTCCATCCATTGATGGTAATAATCGCCAGGGTGATGTTGACGAGCTCTTCCGGAGAGAAGTACTGCTTGACTCGCTCGTACACATCGTCGGGCGCATGTCCGTCCGTAATCAGGGTCAGAGCCTCTGTCCATTCAAGGGCGGCACGCTCGCGATCGGTGAAGAACGGAGCCTCTCTCCAGGCTGAAAGTGTATAGAGTCTTTGCTCGCTCTCGCCCTGTGCACGCGCATCCTTCGAATGCATGTCGAGGCAGAAAGCGCATCCGTTGATCTGGGAGGCACGCATCTTGATCAGTTCAAGGAGCGACGGTTCCAGCTTTGACGCCTTACTGAGAAATGCTTCCAGGCCAAGCATCGCGTTGTAGCCCGCGGGGGAGGTTTTCTGCGCGTCCAGTCGTGATTGCATCTCGTTGATCTTCCTTTCCCTTTCAGAATAGAGCGCGACGGACCATCAGAAAGGTCCATAATCGAAACGTTGAGTAGTCCACTTTTTGAGACAGGATAGGCAGCGACGATGCCGAAGAAGGAGACATTCCAGGATCTGGCCCTGACTGCACCCAAAGGCGAGCAGGAGCTGTGGCGTTGGCTTTACACCGAGCTTCGCGCCGCAATCCTCAGCGGCAGACTGCAACCCGGAGCCAGGCTTCCATCCACGCGCAGCCTGGCAAAGCAACATAGCCTCTCGAGGGGGACGGTCGTCGCTGCCTTCGATCAATTGCTGTCGGAGGGATACATACGAACCCAGGTCAGCTCCGGAACTTATGTCGCCCCCATCATGCCGGATCAGTCGCTGCAGGCCAGCCGCGGGCGCTTCGCTCTAACGCTGCCGGCCTCCAAAGCGACGCTGTCGAAGCGCGCCCGCGCGATGATTCACGGAATTGATGTTCTGGCTCCATCCCACTCGGTGGGTAAGGCTTTCCGATCCTACGAACCAGCGATCGATCTCTTCCCGGTAGAGCTGTGGTCGCGGGTTGCGTCAAGGGTGCTTAGGCACGCCCCACGGTCGCTCTATGGGAATGGCGCCGCCGGCGGTTATCAGCCCCTGCGGCGAGCGATTGCGGAGTATATTGGCGTGGCGCGAGGCGTCCGTTGTGTGCCGGAGCAGATCATTGTTACCGCGGGGGCGCAACAGGCGCTGGATCTGGTGGCGCGCTTTCTGTTGGACCCGGGCGATCATGTCTGGATGGAAGATCCCGGCTATTCGGGAACCATGCAGACCCTGCGTGCTGCCGGAGCGAAGATTATTCCGGTGCCTGTCGATCAGGATGGTCTCGACGTAAAAGCTGCACGCAAGCTCTCGCAGAGGGCAAGGTTGGCATACGTCACTCCAGCGAATCAGTTTCCCCTGGGCGTCACCATGTCTGCCGACCGGCGTCTGGAGCTCTTGAACTGGGCAGCGAATGCCGGCGCCTGGATTGTGGAGGACGACTATGACGGCGAGTACCGCTATCACGGACGCCCGGTTGCCGCACTGCAAAGCCTGGATCACTCCGGTTCGGTCATTTATGTCGGAACCTTCACGAAGATGCTGTTTAATGCACTTCGTCTGGGTTTCATGGTGGTGCCGGAGCGATTGGTGAACGCATTCGAAGCCGCGCGCAGTTTTGTCGATCGCCATCCTCCAACGCTCGACCAGGCGATTCTTGCAGAGTTCATCACGGAAGGACATTTTGGTCTTCACGTTCGAAAGATGCGTCAGATCTACCTGGAACGCCTATCCGTCCTTAAGGAGGCAGCACAAAAACATCTCAATGGTCTGCTGGCTATCGAGGACGCCACGGCAGGTATGAGAACCATAGGCTGGTTGCCGGCTGGAGCGTCCGATAGAGTCGCGGTGAAGCAGGCGAGCATGCTTGGACTCGAGGTAGGCGCTCTCTCAGAGTTCGCGATTAAGAAGGCACAAAAGCCCGGCCTGATTCTTGGATTTGCCGGCTGTGCTCCGAACGAGCTTCGTAGAGGCGTCTCTGTACTCTCAACTGCTCTCACGAGCAGTCGACAGTAGCGTTCATGCCGCAAGCCATGGAGACTCCTGGATAGGTTCACACCACACAGCTGTTGCGGTTTGCGTCATGCTGGTTGTCGGCAGTCTGATATTCTTGCTTGCTTGTAGCGCTTCGTAACCATCATCGTTGAGGTTCGTAGGCACTCTTTATGCAGAAAGCTTCATCGCCTTTCGTCGTTCTACCGCAGGAAGTGATGGACCTACCGCACCCGCATGAGTTTTTCAGCGATGCCCGGCGTTTGGAAGAGCGTCTACGGCAGGTGGTGCAGGGAGAGATTCGCTTCGATGAGGCCTCTCGTGCGCTGTATGCTACCGACGCGTCCAATTATCGCCAGGTCCCCATCGGTCTGGTTGTCCCTCGCACCATCGATGATGTGATTGCAACAGTGGCAGCCTGCCGGGAGTTCGGCGCTCCCGTATTGTCACGTGGAGGCGGGACCAGTCTTGCCGGTCAGTGCTGCAACGTGGCCGTGGTACTCGATTTCTCGAAGTACCTGCGAAACGTCACATGGCTCGATCCGAGCCGGCGTCTCGCACACGTGGAGCCGGGTATCGTGCTCGACGCACTCCGCAATGAAGCGGAAAAGCACGAGCTGACCTTTGCGCCGGATCCCGCGACTCATAGCCGCTGTACGCTCGGCGGCATGATCGGGAATAACTCCTGCGGTGTGCACGCCCTGATGGGCGGCAAGACCGTCGACAATATCGAAGAACTCGACATCCTGCTCTACGACGGCACGCGGATGACCGTGGGGCGCACGAGTGAAGAGGAGCTTGCAGCCTTCTGCGCGATCGATACTCGCAACTTATCCGCGAGCGTTATCCCGACATCCCTCGCCGTGTCTCAGGCTACAACCTCGATCAGCTTCTACCCGAGAACGGATTCAATGTGGCGCGTGCTCTCGTAGGGAGCGAAGGGACCTGTGTCACAATTCTGGGCGCGACCTGCGAGCTGAAGGTGAGTCCCCAGCACCGCCGTCTGGTTGTCCTGGGTTTCAAGGATGCCTTTCTCGCAGCTGATCATGTTCCGCTTGTACTCCGCCACGGACCGATCGGACTTGAAGGATTTGATGGCTTGCTGGTGGATTATATGCTGCGCAAGAATCTCGCCGTGGATGACGTCACGCTTCTGCCTCCCGGGCGTGGGTTTCTGCTGTGTGAGTTTGGGGCGAACTCTCCGCAGGAGGTTGAGAACATCGTTGACCGGTTCGTGGAGGAAGCGAAGTCTTATCCAGAGCATCCCAGTGTCGATCGCTATTCTCCTGCCGAAGCCGCCCGGGTCTGGAAGGTTCGCGAATCTGCTTTGGGTGCGACTGTCTTCGTTCCTGGCGAGCGGCACAGATGGGAGGGCTGGGAAG
>JAEKKE010000097.1 GCA_019510535.1 Acidobacteriota bacterium | reverse complement strand
AACAAAGCCCGCAGCACCACAGCAGGATTCCAGAACTCAAGGCAATTCGAGCAATTCGCACCGTCAAGACATCTCTTTCAGTGGATCTCCTGCGCATTCTCTGTACTAAACATGACCTGGTTATCGCCCGCGGCAAGGTTTGCCGCGATGTCCCACACAAGCGAGCCACCTGGGTTAGGAACGATTGCGAAGAAAAAGTAAGTGCCCGTCTCAGTGTGTGCGGAGAGTGTGGCTTTACCTGATGCATCCAGTTTTGTGGCGGTAACGTAGTAGCGGCTCATGCCCTGAACAGCCGACGTACATCCTTGCGGCGAATGGCACAAAGTTTGAAGTGACTTCATGGCCTCGGCGGGACCGGCATTGGCAGGGACCGAAACCCCAAGCTCGCGAAGCACGCTGCCGATGGGCTTGCGCATCACGAAAACGGTTTGGCCTGCGAGCGGATTAGTTCCTGAGAAGGAAGAACCCAGCAGGACACGAAACGCAACGCGCTGGTCTGAAGTCCTCTCAGTAGCCCTTTCGGCAGCTCCCACCGAGGCCGCGTTTGAGGCCGGCTGGGCCACCGGCGGAGCTACTGAGGCCATCGGTGCAGTTGATGTATTGTCCGCCGATCCGACCGGAATTGGACCGCTAGAGGCGCGCGTCGTGTTCCGTTTGCTTCTGGCGGAGAACGTGCCGACGTTGCAGTTCTCAGAGTGCGGGGTGAAGTTGACGACGTCGCCACGGATGGAAGCGACAAGTTTTCCATTCACGCTCGTTGCCCCGGAGCCGCGGAGCGTGTTGTCAGGCGCAACGCTAAGAGGGAAAGCTCCGCCACCGTTCTGTACTCGGACGACAAAGCCGGTTGGGTCATTCTCTACGACGTAGGGCGATTTTGTATGAGCTTTACCGCAGTCGAGGATGACGGCATCGTTCTCGAACTCGAGCGTCAATCCGGAATTGTCGAGGTAACGACCCACCATGCGGAAGCCGGTCACAGCCGGCGCGCTCGTGGTCATTGCGTCGACAAAGCCGATGCCTGTCTTTGGCACCGCTACCGGCTTCGGCACCGTGAATGCCATGGAGCCAAGAGTGCAGCGTTCGATCTTCGAAGCGTAGTTCGGAACGGAACTGCTGGAGCTGCATGGACCGTTACAGTAATATCCCTGCGGACCGGCTGGTGCGCCATCCACCATTACCGTCTTCGTGGTCGTCGTGTAGCCAGTGATGATGCGACCCTTGACAAGAACAGATCCGGGACCGGAGATAAAGCCGTCGGGTTGTAGCGTGATAACGATGGGATTGGGTTCGTTGGCCAGTACGAGCTGCACCGTGCCACCCGACTTGCGGAGAGTGTATTCGTGTCCGTCAAACGTAGTGGCGACGAGCGAACCGCAATCTCGTATGATCGCAACCGGAGTGCCGCTCAAGTCCGTGCCGAAGTTGATGCTCGCGAGCCCCGCTCTGCCTTGATAGGCGCCGACGAAGACGACCCCGGCGACCGGTGGAGGCTCGTTTGCGTTGGGCTTCTCCGCGAACGGAACCAGAATGCTTGCCATGCCCTGAATTGCGCCGACACCCTCGCACGCGTCCAGGCTGCTGCCGAGTTCGAGACACCGCCGCAGCTCCGGATCATTCACCCTGTTCGCCTCCGCTCGTGCAAACATTCCTGTAGGGTCCAACACGGGATCGCCGGCGATGGATGAGCGGCCACCGCCCTGATCCTGTTTCATTTGCTGCTGGAGACGCTCCTCGTGCTGCTTGTAGCTCTGCGCGAGGGAAACTTCAGCTCCTTTATAGGTGTCAGCCGCCTGCTGACCTTGAAGCTGCTTGATCCATTCCAAGGCGTTCATGACTTCGTATCTGTTTTTCAGCTGCTGGAAGGTCTTGACCTCATCAGGTGTATGGGTCTTGGTGAAATCCTCCGAGAGCTGATAGGCGGCCTGGGCATAGTCGCCCATAAGTTTCTGCTCGCCAGCGGTGAAGGGGCCTCCGTAATGTCGTGCGTATACGATGCGCGTGATATAGGTCTGCAGGTAGGTGAAGACGGCGGCCTGGCGCGCAACGGTATCAATGGGGTCCGCGCCTTTGAGTTGCGCTTTGACCTTCTCGACGGAAGGCAAAGCGGCAGTGTAGTCGCCGGGGGATTGTGCAGCCTGCACAAACGCCGGCGCCTGCAGAGTGGCAAACACCTCGGCCATGCAAAACAGAAGAGATGCAGCGATCCGTGTCGCTCTCATTTTGTCCTCCGGAAATCTCGGATCCATCAACAGCGATGGAGTCCATCCCTCGTACAGGACCGTTCCCACCCGGCATCGCCGGTACACGCGCGCAGCCATTCATCTGAGAACTTACTTCTGCTTCCGAAGTGGAGGCATGAAGCTGCCCCGCAGGCCTGTGATATTGAGGACAAACCTATGCCTTGGTCAACATCTTTTTCCAATCATTTGTAAAAGGCCACGCCACCAGAAGTGTGCAAACACTTGCACACTTTTGGGCATGGGTAAGGAGAACCGCCCATGCATCACGGCAGCAGAAGAACTACGACGGGCGTAGACTGAATTCGCCGTTTCTCGGATTCTTTTCGAGGCTGCGAGGTTGAAATGGGACTTGCACGCGCGTTTAGAAAAGTGCGTTCACTGCCACGCAGCTTTCGTTACGCGCGCATGGTGGCGCGGGCACTCAAGTCACGCCGTCATCCCATCCTCGCCCATATCATCCCGATCCGACGTTGCAATCTCGCCTGTTCCTATTGCAACGAATATGACAAAGTCTCCAGTCCAGTGCCCACAAGCGAGATGGTACGCCGCATCGATCTTCTCGACGCTCTGGGGACGGAGATCATTACATTCAGTGGTGGCGAACCGCTATTACACCCCGACCTCGACGACTTGATCCGGCGTATTCGCAGCCATGGCCGTATCGCTACTCTTATCACCAATGGATATCTGCTTACTCCAGACCGCATTCGGCGGCTGAACCGCGCCGGCTTAGAGCATTTGCAGATCAGCATCGACAACGTGAATCCCGATGACGTTTCCAAAAAGAGTCTGAAGGTTCTGGATAAGAAGCTGGAATGGCTTGAAGAGTTTGCCCAGTTCGCCATCAGCATCAATTCCGTGGTGGGGGCCGGAGTCAAGGACTCCCGAGATGCGCTCATCATTACACGACGTGCTCTGGAACTGGGCTTCGATACCACCGTTGGAGTGATCCACGATCATGGCGGTCAAGTGCAGCCATTGCCCGAAGCGG
>JAEKKE010000096.1 GCA_019510535.1 Acidobacteriota bacterium | reverse complement strand
TGATCGAAGCCGAAGGCGTAGATGAGAAACGCTGGCCGGCCCGCACCCTGGCCGCGATGATTGACGCCTGGAAGAACCGCGGCCTGCGTCCCGACGACGTTTCGGAAGGCGAAGCGCAAGGCTATGCCTTTGGCAAGGGCAAGATGCTCTATCGCCAGTATCAGGAACGGTTGAAGGCGCTGAATGCGGCGGACTTTGGCGATCTGTTGCTGGAGACGTTGCACATCCTGCGCACCCAGTCGGACATATTGGCCGATTACCGCGACCGCTTCCGCTACATGCTGGTGGACGAGTATCAGGACACCAATGTCGTGCAGTATCTGTGGCTGAACCTTTTGGCGCGCGGCTCCAGCAATATCTGCGTGGTGGGCGATGACGACCAGAGCATTTATGGCTGGCGCGGCGCCGAAGTGGAAAACATCCTGCGCTTTGAGCGCGATTTTCCTGGCGCCAAGGTGATCCGGCTGGAGCGCAATTACCGCTCGACTTCCGTCATATTGGGTGCGGCCTCCGGCCTGATCGCTGCCAACAAAGGCCGGCTGGGCAAGACCTTGTGGACCGAAGGCGATGAAGGCGAAAAAATCCGCGTCGCGGGGGTGTGGGACGCCGAGGAAGAGGCGCGCAATGTCGCCGCCGAAGCGGAAGACCAGCATCGTCAGGGTCATCTTTATTCCCAGATGGCGGTGCTGGTGCGTGCCTCTTTCCAGATGCGCGAGTTTGAAGACCGGTTCATCTCGCTGGGCCTGCCCTACCGGGTAATCGGCGGTCCACGTTTTTATGAGCGGGCGGAAATCCGCGATGCCATTGCCTATATGCGGCTGATCGCGCAAGGCGATGATGACCTGGCCTTCGAGCGCATCGTCAACAAGCCCAAGCGCGGCATTGGCGATGCCAGCGTGGCGACCCTGCATGCCTTTGCCCGCGCCCGGCAGTTACCCTTGCTGTCGGCGACGCGTGAAATCATAGAGACCGACGAACTACCGCCCAAGGCGCGCAAGGCGCTGGCGGAATTGGCAGGAAATTTCGCGCGCTGGAGCGACACGTCAAAGGTTCTTCCGCACACCGAACTGGCTGAAATGGTGCTGGATGAATCGGGCTATACCGACATGCTCAAGGCCGACAAAACGGCGGAAGCGCCGGGGCGGCTGGACAACCTCAAAGAATTCGTCCGCTCGATGGAGGGTTTCGAATCCCTCACTGCCTTCCTGGAGCATGTCAGCCTGGTGATGGAAATCGCCCAGGACGAAAGTGGCGACCGCATCAATCTGATGACCTTGCACGCGGCCAAGGGGCTGGAGTTCAACACCGTCTTCCTGCCCGGCTGGGAGGAAGGCCTGTTCCCCAGCCAGCGCACCATGGACGAGAACGGGCTGGCCGGTCTGGAAGAAGAACGGCGGCTGGCCTATGTCGGGCTGACGCGGGCCAAGCAGCGGGCGCGCATTTCCTTTGCCGCCAACCGCCGGGTGCATGGCTCGTGGCAAAGCGCGCTGCCGTCCCGCTTTATCAAGGAAATTCCCGAAAACCACGTCGATGCGACGGTGGATGAAGGGTTCTATGGCGGTTATGCCGGCTTCCGCGACAATGAGAACGCCGCCAGTTTCGGCAGCACCTATGATTCACCGGGCTGGAAGCGGGCACAGGCCAATCGCGCGGCAGCGGGCGCCGTCCGCAGCCGTCCGCCGCTAATCGAGGCCCAGGCCTGGAGCGTACAGACCTCAGACCCCAGCGCATCGGCGTATAACCGCGGCGACCGGGTGTTCCACCAGAAATTCGGCTATGGCCGGGTGACGTTCGTGGAAGGCAACAAGCTGACAGTGAATTTCGACAAGGCGGGCGAGAAGCGCGTCATCGATCAGTTTGTGTCGCGCGCCTGATCGCTTGCGATTTCCAGCCGATCCTGTAGAAGGCCAGCCCATTCTGAGCAGGAGGCGAGTATGCGCCGCAATAACAGGGACTTCAGCTTTTGAGCCAATGAGTAAACGCCGGAGGGGCTTTTAACAGTGAAACCTCCGTCAAGCGCGGTCACCGCATTGTCCACGGTGACAAGGAATTGATCGAAAAACTGGGTCGCAACGATCCTTGCCCGTGCGGTTCAGGCAAGCGTTTCAAGAAGTGCTGCCTCGAAAGTGAATGCTTTCATGGATCGGGGCTATTATTTCCGCGATTGAGAAACGAGCGTTCCGGTGACTCCGGAACGCTTGTCCAGAATTGCCGCACGATTCATGGCCCCGACACATGGAGCGTCGCCAGCACGAAGGCGCCATCTGACTTGGCCAGATGCGGCACGCCTTTGGGCACGAAGATGAAATCGCCTTTCTTCATGCGAATGTCTGCGCCGCCCTCGATCGCATCGCCGTCGATATTGGCGCCGGTATCCTTGGGATTGACCACCGTTCCGCCCGCAACGATCACGCCCTCGCCTTCCAGCACAACCATGAACTCGCCATCATTCTTGTGCACCGAGGCGATGCCTTTGGGTGAACGGTATTCCAGCCCCACACGATAAGGCGGCAGGGACAGAATGGTGTCGCCGCCGAAGAAGCGCGGCGAGGTTGCCACGGCGGCTTTCGCCTTTTCGATCATGGCGGGCAGGTCGGCGGCCAGGCTGACAAGCTTGGGTGCGGCAGGCGCGCGGCCAGGGACGGGCGCGGGCTCCGCTGTGCGCGGCAGATGCAGGGTCGCCAGCACCAGCGCGCCACCCGCATCGGGCATCATCATATGCGCCGTGTTCTGGGGCACGATCAGCATGTCCCCTTTCACCACATGTTGGGGCGCGCCATTCGCGATATCGCTGCCCGATATGTTGCCGTTGGCGGCGGTGGTAGGATTCACCAGTGTACCGCCGGTGGTGATGGTGCCCGCCCCGTCCAGAACTATGATCATCTCGGCCTCGACAGGATGCTGGGACGCAGGGGTCCTACCGGTGCGATGATCCAGGCTGAGCTCGTAGGGCTGGGCGGTAATGATGGACTTGAGCGCGCTGGGACGGCCGGCCTGGGCGGCGCGGGCGCTTTGCCGGATCTGCTCGACCTGCTCGGCGCTGACCGTGATGACCCCATTTGCCATCTGGGGCCCAGCGGCCCAGGCCGGCAGGAAAAGCAGCGCGGCCGCCAGAAAAGTCGATTTCATCGGCGTCTTCATGAGCATTTGTCTCTATCGTTGACCCAACGAGGTTAGCACGGCATATCCGCGCCATGACAAATCCCCCTCTCTGGAAGGCCTCGGTCGCGCTGACCAAGCG
>JAEKKE010000173.1 GCA_019510535.1 Acidobacteriota bacterium | reverse complement strand
GCTATTTTGTCCCGCAACGGAGATCACAAGATGAGGATCGCCAGTCATCTCGATTACGGTGCCGTCTTCGTTCATTCCGCTTCCGCGAAGGACAACACCGCCGGCCTCAATCTTGAGCGTAGCCTGGCAATGGAAGTGTCCCTTTGCGAGAACCACAGCTCCGCGCACACCGTGCGCCAGAGGCAGCTTCGATACGGTGTCGATGGCTGCTTGAATCGCAGGAGTGTCGTCCTGTCCAGAAGGAGCAACGGTCGCCTTCGCGGGTAAAGAGGGGATGGCAACACCGCCGCCACCATAGCCGGCATAGGAGAAGTCGAGGATTCGGTCGCCGGTCTCAAGCGTTCGATAGATCAGTTTTCCACCGGTATCCGGATAGACCCACTGACTGTGTGGCGCGGATGGCGACGCCGCATTCGTCGAAGCAGTCAGAGCCAGAGCAGCGATGCTCAGACGTCGGGAAAATTGTGTGTATCGCGGTGAGATCAAGAGCCCTGTTCCTCGTTTCCGTCAGCCTTTGCCTGTTTCTACGCTTACCGTTCCTCCAGCCCCGACGGTGACACGAACCGAAGAGAGGGAGCGCCCACGATCATCGGCCTCAACGGCAGCCTTAACCGGCTGCCCATTTACCAGTAGCGATTGGTGTCGTCCATCGAAGAAGGCTCGCCAGATCAGGGCAGGGCCACGTTGGTTTGTAAAGGTAGTGCGGCTGTTGCCATCATGGCGGATGCTGACCTCGCAGGCGCGGATGGGAAGGTTGCGTATCTCGGCCCAGTCAATGGTGCTTCCCAGGCCAGAGAGTGTCTTCACCGTCACTTCCACCCAGTTGCCTTCTACGGAAGAGAGCAGCGGCGAAGTGAACTGCAGGTTGACTCCCATGATGTCGCTGACTATATCGCCGACCCTGGTGAACGAGATCTCGGGATACTCCAGGCGGGCATGACTCAGATCGAGCAGACGGGCGGCGACAGCATTCGTGTCATCAGCGCGTGGGAAGCCCGGTGTATCGGAGATACCCTCTGCATTCCAGTCCAGGGTCTGGGTTGTGCCGGAGCCACGTCCACTGCGGCCTTCGAGCTGATGATCCTTGTTGAGCCGCGCATAGAAACACTGGTCGGTCTTGTTCCACCATGTCTCTCGCAGCAGCTTTTCAACGGCCGCGGCTTTGCCTAGGAATGTTGCTGCCAGTGTGGCGTTCTGACGCACTTGCTGGATATGCGCATAGGCGAGATAAGCAGCGCGCTGCGAGGCAAGCACATCGAAGCCAAGTATATAGCTGTGGTCGCCCTCGTTATAGCCAGGGATACCGCGATTCTTCGGAAACTTCTTCTTCGCATCGAAGATGCCGCGGACGTTCAGCAGACGCGGCCGCGTCATGATGTGGTCGATATCCAGGCCCCAGCGCTCGACGTAGTCGTTCACTGTGCGGTCATAGAGGTTGAGAAGCATCGGATCTTCAATGTAAGCCGGGTCTCCGGTCCAGACATACATGCGGTAGCAGCAGTCGACGAGATCGAAGTTCGAGGGCAGGTTGTACCAGAACTCCGCGTCGTCCTTGTAGTCCACGGGAGCGGGCCGGTTGAAGCGATCAATCTCCCAGTAGCTGCACCAGTCTTTGGAATCGGAGAGGTGCTCGGCGAATCTGCGCAGCATGTTGAGATTGCACCGTGCCAACCCAAGCATGTGTGCTCCAAGCGCCTGGTGACAGGTGTCGCGAATACAGAAAGCCTCGCGTCCGGGCTCAACCGCCTCATACCAGGGGCCGACAGGATCATTCTGGTCAAAGGTGTAGGCCATGGCCTGTGTCCTGGCCCACTCAAAGACCTCGACGAGCTTTGCGTTGGAGGAGGCGATCTCGAGTTTCGACTGTAGTTGCCCGGCGCCGGCTTTTACTTTGCTCGCTCCCGTCACTAACTGGGCGAAGATGGAGTGCGAGGCAGGGCCAAGCAGGCCTATCGCGGTAAGCATTCGACCCAGCTCGCGGCGTGTGAGGATTTTGCGATCGGCAATCGGTTCTTTTGGCATGGGATGATGTTGGAAATCTTGTAGTTCGGAGAGCGCGACCATCATACATGTATCCGTATACATTCAGCATGCAGGCAGACAGGAAAATGCCCCGCATCGGTATGTTGCTTGCGGGGCATTCAAAGGCGGTGTATCAGGAAATTTGTATAAAGGCAGTGCTAGAGCATTTTCCCTGTTGCTGGGTATACCGGAAAGGGAGTGCAGGGCGTTTTCATTGCGGAAAACGCCCATAGATACGGAGACCCTACACTACACCCACAGGGAAATGCTCTAGAGCATTTCCCCTGTTACTGGGTATCCCGGAAGGGGAGTGCAGCGGCGTTTTCATTGCGGAAAACGCCCATAGATACGGAAGCCCTACACTACACCTACAGGGAAAATGCTCTATCGAGACGGCGACAGTGCCACCGCCGCTTCCGTGGTGAGCACCCGGAAGACGAAGGTCTCCTGAAGGTAAAGCTTGACCGTGGACTCGGTATGACTGAGGTAGCCGATCGAGACATCCTGTCCGATGGTGAGTTCGAAGTCGCCGCCGCGTGTCGTCATAACAAAGGCGCCTTCGATCGCCGGAGCCCAGATCAGGTTGCCGTCCACGATGCGCTTCACATGTTCGAGGACGGGATATCCGTGATCGCGAGTCTCGGCTAGCGCGGTGTATTCGTTGGCTCCCAGCAGGACGGAGTAGGGTCCGTTGACACCGACCAGCCGCAACTGGCTCAGCGCGCGAGCGACTGCATCTGGATAATCCCGAACATCGGCGGGCAGTGTATCGATGGGATTGCTGGTAGCTTCGCGAACGCCCTGGATCCCCGCATCCTGATAGCCGTTGAAGATGGCGCGATCTTCGGCAAAGGCGAGCTTCTTCGCGGCGTCCTTCGCCGGCTGCCAGTCGGAATCGTTGGAGCCGCGCTCCACATCGTCGATGTCCTGACGCGACAGTTCAAAGGGGACCCGCAGCTCGACCAGCGGCTTCACCTCGCGCTGGCTTGCGACAATACCCTCAGCGGGAGCAGAGATCTGCTTCAGGTGTCCTGTTCCTACACCAGGGAAAGCGATTCCTCCTGAACCTGGAACATCCACAACCCGCCGGCCGGCCAGATAGCGCTTCAGCGTCCTTGTCGTCTCTTCTTCAATCTGAGCCCATGCTGCGTCGGAGATGGGTGCAAGTTCGCGATGAAGGTTATTCATTTCGTTCTCCCTTCAGTGATCCTATCTTGAGTGATGTGTCGTCTACGGCTACTGCAGTGAATGCGGGCGCAGGTGACGACGGCTCTATATCTGGCGTTGCCGCGTTTTCTGTTGTTGCCGGAGCGTCGGTGGTGACATTGTCGAGGAACGACATTGTCGGGACGAAGAACAGGGTGCCGGTTGCGGGCTGGCTGAAATCGAGCAGCCGGTCGTAGTTTCCAGGCGGGCGGCCGATGAACATGTTCTCCAGCATGAGTTCGGTGATACGCGGCGTGCGACTGTAGCCGATAAAGTACGTCCCAAACTCGCCGTGTCCCGGACGGCCGAAGGGCATATTGTCCCGCAGGATCTGTAACTGCCGGCCGTTCTCTTCGATATTGGTAAGCGCATTATGCGCATAGGCGGGCTTGTCGGTGTCGCTTAGTTCAATGTCAGAGAGCTTGCGGCGGCCGATGATGCGCTCCTGCACCTCGGTCGGAAGAGCGTTCCACGCCTTCATGTCGTGAAGGTACTTCTGCACGATGACGTAGCTACCGCCCGTAAATGCCGGGTCCTCGCTGCCGATGATGGCGGCATCGGCGGCGGCATCGCCTCGTGGATTCTCGGTGCCGTCCACAAAGCCCATCACATCGCGATCGTCGAAGTAGCGGAAGCCGTGTACTTCGTCGGCGACGGAGACTACATCTCCGATGCTGTCCATAATCTGCGTTGCCAGCTCAAAGCACAGATCCATACGTTTGGCGCGGATATGGAAGAAAAGGTCACCTGGCGTGGAGACGGCATGGCGATTGCCCGAGCGGATCTCGCGAAAGGGATGCAGCTCTGCTGGACGAGGCGCTCCGAAGAGCTTGTCCCAGGCACCGGAACCGAATCCGGCAACGCAGGTCAGGCCAGCTTCGACATCGCGAAACTCGACTGCGCGAACCAGGCCGGAGAGACCGGCACAGAACTCGCGAATACGTGCGTAAGCATCCTCGTCCTCGCGGATACACAACACCAGAAAGATCGCCGACCGCGTCAGCGGGCCAACTACATTTTGGGGAAGAACAACTTCATTCAGCTCGCCGGGAGTATCCATTGCGTCGATCTCGATCTAGGTGCTCTTCGAGTATCGCATCTTTGTTGTGGGCGATCTGTGTGAAATGCCCGAGAAGGTCCTGCTCTTTCGGGTTACCGTCGAATGCCTAAAAAGCATTGGGACGTGCGGCTCGATCAACCGATTGTTTTGGCGTCAGTAGCGGGCGGTTGCGTGCCGCAGGAACATGGCGCAAGGTATGATTTCCCTTGTTTCAAGGCGCACGCCGAGCATAGCCATGCCGCTACGGATTGCATCTATGGCAATCAACCTAAGGAGAACTGCCTTGCTGTCCCGACGCCAGTTTTTGAAGTCTGCCTCGCTTGCCTCAGTTGCCGGCAGTGCGATGACGTGGGCCGAGCCGCTCACGGAGCGCGCGCGCGCGATGCATCAGCAGATGCTGATCTTCGATGGTCATGTCCACGCGCTCGACCGTGAGTTCTATCACGGCGGCAGTATGGGAGAGCGTTCGAACCAGGGACAGTGGGACCTCGTTCGTGCGAAAGAAGGTGGAGAAAAGGCCTTCTTTCTCTCCATCTTTGTGCCGGAGGAGTACTATCCCGGCCGCTTCGAGACCAAGCAGACGCTCCGGCGTATCGATCACGCATACCGCCAACTGGCGCTGAATCGAGACAAGGTTGTGCTGGCGCGCAAGGCTTCTGAAATTCAAGCCGCTGCGGCATCGGGCAGACTAGCGGCGGTCCTTGATATCGAGGGCAGTTACGATCTCGACGGAGACCTTGGCGTACTTCGGGAGCTGCATGCCAGGGGGCTGAGCTCGGCGCAACTCTCCGCTCATAACTGGAACCAACATTACGCGGATGCATGCTGTTCTCCGGCAAAGACCAATGGGCTTACAGAGAACGGACGTAAGCTCATCCGGGAGATGAACCGTTTGGGCATGGTCATCAACGTCTCGCACTCAGCCGACACGACCATGCAGCAGGCCATCGAGGTGAGTGATCATCCAGTGATCGCGACCCATCACGGCCTGCGCAGCGTGAATGACATCCCCAGAAATATCCCGGATAACCTGCTGCAGAAGCTGGCGGCGAAGGGTGGCGTGCTCGGCATTCAGATCGGCAGCGAGTTCGCCTATCCGAAGGAGTATGCATGGATCACGGAGCATCGCCGCAAGACCTTCTGGGATACCACCGATGTCCCGACGCGCGTTCGGGGGAAGTCGATCTACGAGGTCGATGAACTTGTGGCGCCGGGTTATCCGATGCTGGGCGCTGAAGTTCCCGCAGAAGTACAGATGAGCGTGGACAACTGGGTCGATGTGGTTGACCGTGTGATCCGGCTGGTGGGAGAAGACCACGTCGCGCTCGGCAGCGATTTCGATGGCGGTCCAACGCTGGCGCGCGGCATGCGTGACGTCCGGGATCTGCCGATGATTACGGAGAGTATGCTGCGGCGAGGCTATTCGGAAGAGCGGATCAGGAAGTTCTGGGGCGGGAATCTGTTGCGTGTCTTTGGTGAGATTGCCGGGGGGTGATTTTGTTTGTCATTTCGCTGCGCCGCTATAGCGCAGAATCTCAAGCAACATATAGAGAAATGGAAGATTCACACTAGAGATTTCTGCCATCTTCAAAGATAGATTCTTGCCATAGTCGGGATGATTTTCCGGTTGCTATGATCACGGCACTATGCTCCGTCAGGCGATCCGCAAAATCCCGGGCGTGCCGCAGCTGATCAAACTCAACACTGATTTTGAGAACTGGTGGTTTGACTGGCGTCATGGCACGGATACTTCGGCTGACCGCGCCGACCAGGCTCGCAAGGGCTGGGAAACCGATACCACTAACCACACCTATGTCCCGATCCGTCCCAAGTGCGCGCGGCGTGTGCTGCAGGCCCTGCCGGTGACGAATCCGCAGGAGTACACCTTCATCGATGTGGGTTGCGGTAAGGGACGCATGCTTCTCCTGGCTCTGGAGGAGTATTCCTTCCGCACTGCTATCGGAATAGAGCTGCGCAAGGAGCTAAGCGATCTCGCAAGGTTGAATCTCCACAACGACGATCGCGCTCGCTTATGCGAAGCAACGTGTATGAACGTGAATGCGATGGAATTCGAGTTCCCCGACGAAAAGCTGGTCGTGTACCTGTTCAATCCATTCGGCGAAGAGGTGATGCGGACCGTACTGGAGAACCTGGGCCGGTCGCTGGAGTCGTCGTTCCGCGATGTCTGGGTCGTCATGGATTTCCCCGTCTATGCAAGCGTTGCGGACAGCATGCCGTATCTTTCCTTCGTGAAAGAGGGTTACGACTATCGCATCTACCGTTCTAAGAATCCACAGACGATGGCTGTTGCGGCCTAGGGTGTGTCATCCAACTCGTGCCAGTCAGCGCCGGGAGCAGATTTTTACGAGATCGAGGAGTGAGGAGAGAACTGTAGCTGGCCTACTGGAACGACGAGTGACAAAGAGATCGGGAAAATCTGCCCGGCCCTTGGGGTTGCGGCGCAAATTCGCCCATACTTCGTTGTCGACCTCGACTGTGGACCCGCCACAGCCTTCGGCCTCCGCCTCGTCTGAACTAATTTGCGCTCGCAACGCTGACGGCAGGAGTTGGATGACACACCCTTGTGTTCACCGAAGAGAACGGCAGCCGAATTATGGCTGCCGCTTCTCTTTAGATGGTTCGAATCAGTCCTAACTGGGTGAGCGCGGTAACGCCATCGTCCAGGCCAACCTCCTCGGCGATCTTTCCATCCTTGATGCGGAGAACGGTGGTCCCGGTGAAATGCATCTTGAGGCCGCTGTTCGCGGGCAATGATCCGGCGAGGAAATCGCTGAAGGCCGGCCCGGTGTGCGTACCGCCGCCTTCCCAACGTCCGACAATGTAGTCTCCTTCCGCGATGAGATCCGCCGCTCCCCAGAAGTTGAGGTTCGGGAAGGCCTGACGGAATCCCGTCATGAATGCCTTGATATCGTCGTGGCCGCGGCGGGGTTCGTGCAGTGAATACTGCAGCAACATATCCGGAGCCGCAAGTTCGTCAACGACGTTGAGGTTGACGGTTGGTCCCCAGAACTCCGTGAACCAGCGTCCCACGAGAGCCTTGTTCTGTGCTTCCTTCGACATACTTGTGTTCCTTTGGGTTGAGATGGCAGAGACAAGATGTCGCTCTGCAGGTCAAAAGCTAACCGGACAGAGTGCCGATTACATCCCGGATCTTGCCGCCAAAGTTCTTTGCCCGCACGTATCGCAGATGGCCCAAGTTTGAAGGCAAGAATCGGAGTGTCCCATTCCACACATTTCAATAACGTTGGTTCTGGAAGAGAGACACCTATGAAAGCGGACATCGAAAACGCAGAACTTGCCTTACAGAAGGGCGGCTTGCCGCTGCCAGACGCAACACACGCGGTATCGCGCATCGCGTCGCTGGACTTGAAGCTCATTGCAGACGAGCTCAACGACGCAGGCAATGCCCTGCTGAAGAACATCCTCACAGTGCAGGAGTGCGAAGCGTTAGCAAGTCAGTACGGGAGCGATGAGTTATTCCGCAGCCGCGTCGTTATGTCGCGGCATGGTTTTGGCCGAGGCGAATACAAGTACTTTCGCTATCCGCTGCCTGCGTTGCTGCAGGGGTTGCGCACGTTGCTTTACGAGAGACTGGTGCGGGTTGCAAATGGCTGGAACGAACAGATGGGCATCGACATCCGCTATCCGGCCGAACACGCTGCGTTCATCGAGCGCTGTCATCAGGCAGGACAATCGAGACCCACACCACTACTGTTGCAGTATGGCGCCGGAGACTATAACTGCCTGCACCAGGATCTCTATGGCGAGCATGTCTTTCCGATTCAGGTGGCGTTTCTGCTGTCGGAGCCGGGAAGGGACTTTACCGGCGGCGAGTTTGTCCTGACTGAGCAGCGCCCAAGAATGCAGAGCCGGGCTGAAGTTGTGCCTCTGCGGCAAGGGGACGCGGTTGCTTTTGCGGTTCACCATCGCCCGGTGCAAGGCACGCGCGGCAGTTACCGGGTGAATCTCAGGCATGGGGTCAGCCGTTTGCGCTCGGGACAACGGTATACCCTCGGCGTTATCTTTCATGACGCCACGTAGCAGAGAGAACCATGAACCCCTCGCTCTTCCAGACCCAGCCTGCAGCACCGCTACCGAAGGACCTGCTCGGTCCAGGCACGGCAGTTCTCGCCGGCTTTGCGCTTGCTGGGGAGGATGCATTACTCGCTGCGCTCAAGCACGTCACCGAACAGTCGCCATTTCGCAATATGGTGACGCCGAGCGGATTCCGCATGTCAGTCGCGATGTCGAACTGCGGTGAGCTGGGATGGGTGACAGATCGCACCGGCTATCGCTATGACCACATCGATCCGGAGACGAATGAGCCCTGGCCTGAGATGCCCGCGGTGTTCAAGGAACTGGCGACTAGTGCTGCGAACGAGGCAGGCTTCACGGAGTTTAAGCCGGACGCATGCCTTATCAACCGGTACGAACCGGGCTCGAAACTGTCGCTGCATCAGGACAAGGATGAACGTGACTACATGCAACCGATTGTCTCGGTCTCCTTGGGTTTGCCTGCGACCTTTCTCTTTGGCGGACTGAAGCGAACAGACCCGATCCAACGGATCCAGGTGATCCATGGCGATGTGCTTGTGTGGGGAGGACCTGCAAGGCTGCGTTATCACGGGATTGCGCCGCTGCGAGATGGAATGCATTCTCAGCTTGGCGCGGTTCGCTACAACCTCACCTTTCGGAAAGCGGGCTGAAGAAGCGCTGAAGGCGCGCTCTATATCAGCCTGGGGCAACGCCCCAGGTTTTCGGCGCATGGATGATCCAGGGCTGAAGGCCCGCTCTATAACCCTGCAGCTAGGGCATCTGTATTGCTGGAAGTTAAGCGGATCAATGCGATCTGAACAGCGAACTGCCGACGGGCTCTTCGATCGTTGCCTAGTACCTAAGTAACGCGCGATCTGCGAAATGGTCGAAGGCGGCATGACGGTAAGATTTTCCGTCAATTAACCAGTTGTCGCCTCCCACCAAATCGGATATAACTGGCTCACACTTGAGAACCTAGCGGGCGAGCATGTCTTCGGAGAAGATTACTGTCAGCGCTGAAGACATTGATTTGGCTGTGCATGTCTTGGCGCCTGCCGAAATTCCGGCTAAAAAACAGCCTTCTCCTATCCCCGTCTGGGCCAAGGCGTGTCTGTGGCTTCTGGTTCCGGTTCTTCCCCTTTTATGCGCGATCTCGGTCATTCTGCGGATTGCGTTTCGCACGCAGCCTCCGCGGACACGGTATGCCCTGGTCTCATTGCTGGCAACGCTGCTGACGGTAAGCAGTCTGCTGGCGTTGGTCGCAGGGGTAGCGATCTATTCGCTTGTTCCTTTGCCGCCGATGGTGAACTCAGGTCTGCCGGACCTTGACCAACGGACTGGCTTCCCATCGCTGTCTTCGGCTGTAACGCTCAGCAGTGCTGAGGTCTCCACTCAGTTGAAGCCGCTGGTGGTGGTGGTATCGCCGGTTGCACGGTTCTGGGGACGGGAGGCTGCTTCTCCCGCACTGGGTGCGGGCATGCTGCTGGAGGCCGGACCCGATGGCTATCTCTTTGCCACGGCCAATCATGTCGTCAGCGAAACGGCTTCGCCGGCCCGTGGAAGTGCTCCGCATGTGATGGTTGCCATGGAAGGTGGGCTCTGGTCCAGAGCCGACGTTATCGCCACCTGTGCTTCGAACGACATGGCGCTGCTCTGGGTTGAGCGGCACTCCGGCGCGGCAGCATTCGCGCAGCCTATCGGCAAGCCGCAGGACGGCGAGCCGATCTTCGTGATCGGTCACCCTGAGGGCTTGAAGTACACGCTCAGCAGCGGCATCATCTCCGGCCTGCATCACGACGTACTGCAGATCTCGGCTGCCATCAGCCCAGGTAACAGCGGTGGGCCGGTCTATGACGGGCACGGCGCACTGCTCGGGGTTGTGAGTTCAAAGTTTGACCGCAACAATGACGCCAATGCGGAGAATCTCGGTTTTGCCAATAGTGCCGAGCTGCTGCGCAATCCGTCGCTCTGGTTGTTCCATGGAAATGGGCGCCAGAGACTGGAACAGTATTTGAAGGATCTGCAGGCGAAGCAACAGATGTAGTGAAGATACTTCCCGGGGAAGGATGCAATGCCTTACATCAACGTCACCGTATACGATTCGACGGAAAACAAACGCGTTCCAGCTGAGTTACCTGATGATGCTCCGTGCAGCAAAATCGTTACGGTGCTGGTGCAGAAGCTCCAGCTTCCGACCAATGGTCCGGATGGTGCTCCACTGAGCTACAAGTTTCACCATAAGAACAGCGGCCGCCAGATCCAGGACAGCCAGACATTGGCCCAGGCCGGTGTGAATGAAGGCGACATTCTGCGGCTGCAGCCGGAGATCACCGCAGGCTGAACGCCATGACCGAGACCCTCACCTTACGTACAGAGCTGGAGGAGGACCGGTTCAGCCGCTTGCGCCTCATTCCATGGTGGGATCAGGCGAAGATCCAGTCCGCACGTGTGCTGGTCATCGGTGCAGGAGCGCTCGGGAATGAGATCCTCAAGAACCTGGCGCTGCTCGGCTTCCTCAATATTGTCATCGTCGATCTTGATTCGATTGAGACCTCGAACCTGTCCCGGTCGGTGCTCTTCCGCGCGTCCGATGTCGGCAGCGCTAAGGCTGATGCGGCTGCGCGTGGTTACCGCAATCTGTTGCCCGAGGCAAACGTTCTGCCTCTGGCCGCGAATGTGATGCAGGATTGCGGTCTCGGCCTCTTCGCGTGGGCGGATCTGATCATTGCAGGGCTCGACAATCGTGAGGCCCGTCTCTGGATCAACCGCGCCGCCTGGAAGGTCGGCCGGCCATGGATCGATGACGCGATCGAGGGCATCAACGGTGTTGCTCGCGTCTTTCTGCCCAACCAGCCGCCGTGTTATGAGTGCACACTTGGCGAGACCGACTGGGCGATCCTGAACCGCAGGATGTCTTGCAATCTTTTGCTGCACGAGGCTCAGCCACAGGGACGTGTACCGACGACACCGACCATCTCCTCTGTGATTGCGGGCATTCAGGTGCAGGAGCTGGTCAAGGTTTTGCACGGTCTACCTACCCTTGCCGGCAAGGGATATGTCTTTGAAGGGCTGCAGCATACGTCTTATGTGACCCAGTACACCGAGAATCCGGACTGCATGAGTCATGCGTCGCTGGAGAACATCGTGGAGCTGTCCGAGTGCTCCGGCGAGATCAGCC
>JAEKKE010000095.1 GCA_019510535.1 Acidobacteriota bacterium | reverse complement strand
GCCTCAGCCACCGACTGGCCGCAGATCGCAGCGCTCTATACCCTGCTCTATCGCCAACAGCCCACACCGATCATCGAGCTGAACCGCGCAGCCGCCATTGCCATGGCCTATGGAGAAGAAGCAGGGCTCAAGCTGTTGGCCGAGATCGAAGAGCGAGGAGACCTGAAAAGCTATGGGCACTTCTATGCAGCGAAGGGCGAACTGTTGCGGCGGCTTAACCGACGCGAGGAAGCTGCTGCCGCATATGCACGGGCACTCGGGCTGGTGTGCTCAAAAGAAGAACAACGATTCCTCAGAAAGCGCATCGCCAATTTGACGTGACCATGCATTCGCTGCCCGCTGAATCACGTACCCGCGAGGTCATTCCCTTCTGAAAGTTGGCGGAGCTACAATAATCGCCATGGGCAGCCCCTTCATCCTGAAGCGGTTCCGCCGCGGTAAGCACGACCGCGGCCGCATCCTCCTGTAACCCTCCTTTTCCTGTAGATTTGTTACGCTTCCTACGCTTGCAGATCGCCCCCTTGGACCGTGCGATCTGCGAAAACCCGCGCCCTTTCGAGGCGCAACTTGAGGACCCGATATCATGAGCACCGTCAATAGTTTTGGCGCAAAAGCCACACTGACCGCAGGCGGCAAGAGCTACACCTACTACCGCCTTGACGCACTGCACACCGTCCAGCTCACTCGACTCCCGTTCTCGCTGAAGATTTTGCTTGAGAACCTGCTCCGCCGCGAAGACGGAGTCTCCGTCACCGCCGACGATATTAACTTCCTTGTTAACTGGGATTGCGCCGCCGAGCCCAGCCGCGAGATCGCGTACATGCCCGCGCGTGTCCTCATGCAGGACTTCACCGGCGTGCCCGCCGTCGTGGACCTTGCAGCGATGCGCGATGCCATGAAGGCCCTGGGCGGTGATCCGCAGAAGATCAACCCGCTGCAGCCGGCCGAGCTGGTCATCGACCACTCCGTTCAGGTGGATGAGTACGGCACTGCCAACGCCTATGAGCTGAACTCGCTGCTCGAGTTCCAGCGCAACCGCGAGCGCTACGCCTTCCTGAAGTGGGGCCAGACCGCCTTCCGCAACTTCTCCGCTGTGCCTCCGGGCATGGGCATCTGCCACCAGGTGAATCTGGAGTACCTGGCCCGCGTCGTCTTCACCACCGATGACAACGTCGCCTATCCTGACACCCTGGTCGGCACCGACTCGCACACCACCATGGTCAACGGTCTGGGTGTTCTGGGCTGGGGCGTGGGCGGCATTGAAGCCGAGGCTGCCATGCTGGGCCAGCCCGTCTCCATGCTGGTGCCGCAGGTCGTCGGCTTCCGCCTGACCGGCAAGCTGAAGCAGGGCGCCACTGCCACTGACCTGGTTCTTACGGTCACCGAGATGCTGCGCAAGCACGGCGTCGTCGGCAAGTTTGTCGAGTTCTTCGGGCCCGGCATCAGCGCTCTGCCGCTGGCCGACCGCGCCACCATCGCGAACATGGCGCCTGAGTATGGCGCGACCTGCGGTATCTTCCCCGTCGATGTGGAGACCCTGAACTACCTGCGCCTGACCGGTCGTAGCGAGGATCAGATCGCCCTGGTCGAGGCCTATTACAAGGCACAGGGCATGTTCCACACCGCCAACGCGAAGGAGGCTACCTACTCCTCCGTGCTGCACCTCGATCTCGGTATGGTGGAACCCTCCGTCGCCGGACCGAAGCGTCCGCAGGATCGCGTTGCGCTCTCTCGCACCGCCGAGAGCTTCAAGTCGCAGCTCCCGTCACTCTTCGGTCCTAACTCCAACAAGAATGGCGACCGTCAGATCGTTCGCTGGCAGGGCGAGGGCGGCCATCTTGCAGCCGACGAAGAAACCAAGAGCAGCAAGCCTACCGAGCCGATCGCCAGCATCAAAGACCGCCTGGGAGTGGACGTCGATCAGTACCTCCACCACGGGTCGATCGTGATCGCAGCCATCACTTCCTGCACCAACACCTCCAACCCGAGCGTGATGCTGGCCGCAGGCCTGCTGGCGAAGAAGGCTGTTGAGCAGGGCCTCTCCACGCCGCCGTGGGTGAAGACCTCACTCGCTCCTGGATCGCGCGTCGTCACCGACTACTACGAGAAGGCCGGTCTGACCCAGTATCTGGACAAGCTGCGCTTCAACACCGTCGGCTACGGCTGCACCACCTGCATCGGCAACTCAGGTGCACTGCCCACTGATGTCACCAAGGCGATTGAAGATCACGGCCTGGTCGCGGTCTCCGTGCTCTCCGGAAACCGTAACTTCGAAGGCCGTATCAACTCCGATGTCCGCGCCAACTACCTGATGTCGCCGCCGCTGGTTGTTGCTTACGCACTGGCCGGCCGCATCGACTTCGACTTCGACAACGAGCCGCTGGGCAAGGGCAAGGATGGCATGCCGATCTACCTGACCGACATCTGGCCATCGCAGGAAGAAGTAGCCGCCACGGTCGCCAGCTCCATCGACAGCAGCATGTTCCACAAGGAGTACTCGACCATCTCCGACGGCGACATCAGTTGGCAGAACCTGAAGTTCCCCTCGGGTGACACCTATGGATGGGAGGGTGACTCCACCTACATCCGCCAGGCGCCATACTTCGACAACATGCCCGCCACACCAGAGCCGGTGACCGATATCGCCGGAGCCCGCGTGCTGGCTGTCCTCGGCGATTCCATCACCACCGACCACATCTCTCCTGCAGGCTCCATCAAGCTGAACAGCCCTGCTGGAAAGTACCTCACCAGCAACGGTGTGAAACCTGCCGACTTCAACAGCTACGGTTCACGCCGCGGCAATCACGAAGTGATGGTGCGCGGCACTTTTGCCAACGTTCGCCTGAAGAACAAACTGGCTCCCGGAACCGAAGGCGGCGTTACTCGTCTTCTGCCCGACGGCGAGCAGATGTCCATCTACGACGCCTCCGTCACCTATGCTGAGCGCGGCACGCCGCTGGCCATCCTTGCAGGCAAGGAGTACGGCTCCGGCTCCTCGCGTGACTGGGCTGCCAAGGGCACGCGCCTGCTGGGTGTACGCTTCGTGCTCGCTGAGAGCTACGAGCGTATCCACCGCTCGAACCTCGTAGGCATGGGCATTCTCCCCCTGCAGTTCCTGCAAGGACAGTGCGTCGAGTCGCTCGGCCTGACTGGCGAGGAAGTCTATGACATTCCCGGCCTGAAGGCGATGCTCGACTCGAAGTTTGCCGCCGGTAAGGTGATCACTGTGCACGCCAAGGCTGCGGATGGTT
>JAEKKE010000172.1 GCA_019510535.1 Acidobacteriota bacterium | reverse complement strand
CCTGGAAGGCCTGCGGCGAGCGGCGTGTGGTGACGGCAAAGCCGGACGAGATGTCCTCAAAGAACAGGCCGTAGGGTTTGCCCTGCTTCTTTGCTTCCTCAATCAGCATCTTGCGCAGCTCAGTGTCGTTGACTGATTTGGTTGAGCTGACGATGAGGTTGCCCTGGCGTCCGGCGGGCATGCGACCCGTCTGCGCGCGGCCGTGGCCATTAGAGGTGGATACGGAAGCGATCGGCAGCCGCGACATCAGGAAGGTCTTCAGAACGCCGTCCTGGATAAGTTCAACGCGCTGAGCGGGCTGGCCCTCGTCATCGTAGCTATAGTGTCCGTTCAGCGGAATGCCATGAAGCGCTGCAATCGTGGGGTCGTCGACAACGGAGAGGAAGTCGGGAAGGATTGGTTTGCCAAGCGATTTGGTGAAGGTCTGTCCTTCCTCATCACCACGCTGCCGCTGGCCTTCGAGCCGGTGACCGAGCACCTCATGGAAGAAGACGGCAGAGGCGCGGCCGGAGAGGATCGCCGGCCCGTTGAAGGGCTGAGTCACCGGAGCGGTGCGCAGAGCTTCGAGGTTCTTCGCCAGCGCGGTTAGCTTCTCAAGGACGGCCTTCTGATCCGGCAGGTGGTCCAGGGTATCGGCCTCGAAGGTCTCGACACGGAAGAGGTCCATGCCGTCGTCGGCGCGGGCACGGGCGACCACGACCAGACGCGCGGTGGTGTAGGGATTGGCAATACGTGTGCCTTCGCTTGAGGTGAAGTAATCGGTCTCGTTGGAGGCAGTCAGGGCGACGTAGTTGAAGAAGATGTTCTTATAGGGTTTGAAACTGGCCGAGATCTCGCGGAGCCGCGTCTTCCATGCCTCTACGTCGGTGGTGAGGGGAGCCACTGCCTTTGTCTCGGAGTCGGTGGACTTCTCCACGGAGAAGTCCGGTGACGGGTCTTCTTCCTTCGCGCGGACCTGTGTCTCCGTCTTCACCTTCAAATAGCCGTCCAGGGCTTTGCCGTAGCCGCGGTTGGTGGCAAACCAAAGGGAGCGGGCGATGGCCTCTTTGTCGTCCGTCAAAGGAAGGTTGATCGTGGTGAGCGCCGAGGTGCGGTGGTCGCCGTGCGTGTTGTCGAGAGCGGGCGAACCGATGCGGACCTGTACATCGGCGACACGGCGGTGACCTTGCGATGTGGTGACGATGGCGCCGTACTGTGCGACGAGATTTAGCGAAGAGGCATCCGCTACCTCATAGGAGATGAAGTAGGGATGGGGCTGCTGCTCGCCCTTTCCGAGCGAGTCCATGGCGCGGTTGAGCTCGGTGTGCATGGTGTCGAGCAACGCAGACGGCTGCGGCGTAGAGGGGGCGCCGGAGGCAGAGACGACAGCAGGCGCAACCGCGGATGCGATTGCCAGAAGCGTGCAGATTGACTTCAAGGACATAAGAGGCCGTGTGAGATGCGAGTGTATCGGAATTTGGGCGGGTCCGCTTGCACCTGAAACGCGGCGATGCAACAATCGCAGCACTTTGACGGAGACGCGCCAACGCCTGATGACTTTTCGACGCCTGAGCTGGCTCTTTGTTGTCTTGTTTGCAACCGTTTTCCCCTGCGCCCGGGCGGAAACGCCGGCGGTCGTGGCCGCAGAACGGGCGGCGCGCTCCGGTCCGATGCTCTACAGCTTACCGCCAGAGAAGATGCAGCAGGCTGTGGCGCTTCATCGCCAGCGTACGATGCTCTCCTGGCTTTCGCCCATAGCCGATATCACGATCCTTCTGGTGCTGTTGAGCGCGGGCTACTTTCGGCGGTTGCGCACGTGGATTGAACGACATGCCTTGCGGCGTTGGGTGCAGGGCGTTCTCTTTCTCGGCGCCATGCTGGTGACGGTGTCGGTGCTGAAGCTACCGCTGTCGATGTATGGGCATCGATTGGCCGTGCGCTATGGACTTTCGGTGCAGCATTGGGGAAGCTGGTTTGCGGACTGGGGCAAAGGGCTTGCGCTGCGGACGGGCCTCGTTGTCCTTATCGGTCTCGGTGTCTATGCGCTGATCCGCCGGTTTCCACGTACCTGGTGGTGGTGGCTATGGGCAGCGATGCTGCCATGCATCGTGTTCATGGTCTTTATCGCGCCGGTCTTTATCGATCCGCTCTTCAACAAGTTCGAGCCGCTTGAGCGGACAAACCGGGCGTTGGTGGCGCAGCTCGAGAAAGTCGTTCAGCGCAGTGGGGTTGCGATTCCTCCAGATCGTATGTTCCTGATGAAGGCCAGCGAGAAAGTGACGGGATTGAATGCCTATGTCACCGGCGTCGGCGCATCGAAACGCGTGGTGGTGTGGGATACGACGATTGCCCGTGCAACTCCGGACGAGATCGCGTTCGTCTTCGGCCATGAAGCCGGGCACTACGTGATGCAGCACCTCTGGCTGGGCATGGGGGCTACCGCATTGCTGATTCTGGTGCTGCTGCCGATAGGCGTATGGGCCGAGCGCGCGGTAATTCGGTGCTTTGGAGTCCGATGGGGAATCTCTGCTGAGACAGACTGGACTTCAGCGCCGGTGCTGCTGCTGGTGAGCGTGCTGTTGATCCAACTCTCCGACCCCATCGGGAACACCATCAGCCGCACGCTGGAACACAACGCCGACATCTATGGGCAGGAAGTCATTCACGGCATCGTCGCCGATCCGCAACGGGCAGCGGTGCACGGCTTCCAGGTGCTGGGCGAAACATCTCTCGACGACCCAAGGCCGCATCCGTTTGAGGAGTTCTGGTCAGACGGACATCCGCCGATCTGGTTCCGGACGAACTTCGCCGGGGCGTATGACCCTTGGAGGATGGGGATGGAACCCAAATATTTTCCAAAAGGCGAAGTCGGTGGGACTCGTTAAAAGTTGAAAGTTAAGAGTTGAAGCGTTAATGCACGGGTGGGATCGGAGATGATGCCTGGCTCGAATAACGACTCGAGCATCGCTCGAACGCCCACATAAGCTACGCGTATGTGGCACCCGGACTTCCGGCTGCCAATGCGTTAACGCTTTAACTTTTAACTTTCAACTTTTAACTTGCAACTCTTACCGCGTCAGCTTTGTAACCAGATCTGAGTGCTGCGGGAACTGCCGCAGCAGCGTTTCCCGATTGCCCATTTCGAAGTCGGCGAAGTCGAAGCCGGGGGCGACAGTGCAACCCACCAGCGCATAGGTGCCGGGCCATTTCAGACGGGCGCCGAACCATGCGCCTGCGGCGACCCAGCCTTGCAGGGTTTCACCTGCGGGAAGGCTTTGGCCGAGCAGAAGGTCTTCATGGCGGCCGTCAGGATGAATCACGCTCACAATCAGCGTGTCACCGGCATAGAAGTGCCACACTTCGTCAGACTGGATGCGGTGCAGGGCAGAGAATTCGTTGCCGCTGAGCAGAAAGTAGATGGCGGTGGAGGCAGCCCTCTCGCCGCGAGTGGTATGTACCTTCTTCGCGGCGAGATAGGTTTGGCGGTACCATCCGCCTTCGGGATGACGTTCGAGCCCGAGATGTCCGATGAGCTCTTCTGAGGTCACTGCGCCTTCTCGATCTGCGCCTCCGGGTGCTGGGCGTATTCGCACCAGGAGCCGTCGTAGAGACTGACGTGCTTTGCGCCAATCATCTCCAGGCCAAAGGCGAGTACCGCAGCTGTCACGCCGGAGCCGCAACTGGTGATGATGGGCTTTTTCTTGTCCACACCCTTCGCCGCAAACAACGCCTTCAGGTCGTGTACCGACCTGAAGCGGCCGTTCTCGGTGAGCTCCAGAAAAGGAATGTTGATGGAGCCCGGCATATGGCCGGAGGGGATGGGGCGTGGTTCGGGAGCAGTGCCGTCGAAGCGGCCCTTTGCACGCGCGTCCAGGATGGTCTCTCCCGCGGCAATGGCCTGTTGGAGCTCGTCGAAGCTGATGACTGCTTCGGCATCGAAGCGCGGCGTGAATCTCGCCGGCTTGCAGGTGACGAAGCCGGAGTGTGTTGCATAGCCCGCTTCTTCCCAGGCTTTAAGGCCGCCATCGAGAATGACGACATCTTCCGCACCGAAAGTCTTCAGCATCCACCAGGCACGCGGAGCAGAGAAGACACCCTCCTGTTCATAGAGAACAACGGTCATATCAGATCCGACGCCAAGGAAAGAGACTGCCTTCGCAAACTCACGCTCCTTAGGCAGCATGTGCGGCAGCGGCGTGGTGTGATCGGAGATCTCGTCGATGTCGAAGAAGGCCGCGCCCGGGATATGCTTCGCCAGGTAGCGGGCGCGAGTGTCTACAGGTGGTGTAACGCCGACGGGCGGAAGGGTAGCGTCCAGCACAATAGTGCCGGGGTCTTTCAGGCGCGAGTTCAACTGCTGCGGCGTAATCAGTAGGTTCATAGCGAATTCCATCTTAGATGCTTGGCGAGCAGCGGAGGACTCTGGGGGAGTTGAAGACGTACCGCGTTGGTTGAGCCGGCATCTCGGTCGTACTTCCGGCTTTCTTGGCGGAATTTTAAAAGTTGAAAGTTGAAGCCGAGCGGTATGGGCTGAATCGCCCATGCCGTACGTTTTCAACTTTCAACCTGCAACTTTCAACGCAGCATCCCGCGCAGCCGGATGCTGCTAGGGTTTTCCGACTCCCTCTTCCACAACCAGCTCATCGACGCCGATGCCAAGTGCCATGCCGAGCCGGCGATAGCCATCCTGCCATGCTCCATTCAGGCGTGGATCGTTGCGCACCTGGTCGAGGAGATAGTTCCAGACATTCTGGCTGTCCCAGAAGCGCACCTCGAAGGGCAGTTGGCCGAAGCACTCGGCCATGGTGGTTGCAAGTTGCAGAATCTCCACCGAAGGTGAGTCGGACGAAAGCGTGTCCCGCAACTGTTGCATCACCGCGTGCATGCGTTTGCCGGCGGAGTAACCAATGATCTGGCCGTCGAGTTGAATCTCATCCGTCAAGGCCTGTTGCAGCAGGCTGGAGAGTGCCGGGGCATCGAAGGGATCAGCCTCTACGGCATTGCGGATCCCTGCGTTGAGCGCAAAGTTGGCGGTGAGGGCCAGAGCAGGTGGCGTGGGCATGTTGCTCTGGCGGATGAAGTGCAGCAGAGATGCGTGGTCCTGGTAGATGCGGCGCAGGCTCTCTTCCACCTCGGAGAGCGTACTGGTCAGGATGGTTTGCAGAATGCGGTGCTGCTCGTCGGAGAAGAGGGAGCGCAAGGAGTAGCTGGTCTGCGAGCGGTCGTGATGGAAGAAGCCATCGATGCTGCGGATGATGTCGGGAAGATTGGCCTGCGCCATGGCTCCGGAAACGGCCGTGGCAAAGTTCTTGAAGGCTTCTTCTTCATTTGGAGAGTAGGAACGCACTGCGGCGGAGAGATTCTGGTCACCTCCGAGATGCAGTACGGCGAAAGCAACCATCTCGCACTCGCCGGTAATTCGTGAGCGAACCGTGGCGGTACCAAGCGCCACACGTCCTCGGCCGGAGGAGAAGACTTTGTATTCGTGCCGGCGAATGTCGTAGCAGAAGATGTAGCCATCTTCCGGATAGGTGCGGAAGATGGAGGAGATGGCATAGTGCGCGCCCACCTGCTCCAGACCGACGCGCATGCCCAACACCCAGCGGCGATAGACCTGCGCGCCGTCGCCCATTTCGGCGATATTGGATTTTGCATTCTTGAGAATCTCAAGGAACCTTCCTTCGAGCTCTTTGCCCTTTTCGCCAAAGAGCTGGTGGGCGAGCTGCAGCACGCGACCGGCGTAGGCAATGATCTGCACGGTCTCAATGCCGGAGATCTCATCGAAGAACCAGCCGCAGGAGGTGTACATCAGTTGCGTATGCCGTTGCAGCTCCAACAGCTCGATCAGGCGGATTCGTTCTTCGGCGGTCAGCTCGCGTGTGGCATGTTCGGTGAAGAAGGCTTGGACGTTCTCAGGATTGCGATTGAGAATGACATGGACATACGCATCCCGGGCTGCCCATAGGTCCTTGAGAAAGGGTTTAGCGAACTCTTCCGAAAGCGGATTGACGTTGTCGCGAACGTAGTCAAGAGCTTCGCGCAGCGGTGCGCGCCACTCCTGATTCCAGCCTGCGCGCCCTGTGTTGCAGCCGCAGTTGGAGCGCCAGCGCTCTACGCCATGCGCGCAGCTCCAGGAGGTGTTGTCGAAGATCTCGGCCTCCCAGGAAGCTGGGAATTTCTCCAGGAATTCGCCATAGTTGGTCAGCTTCGCCAGGCCCTGCTGCTCGATGAAGTGAAAGGCGTATGTCAGCGCCATCTCACCATGACGATGATGATGTCCGTAGCTTTCGCCATCGGTGGCGATATGCGCCAGTTGTGGGGGAACTCCATTGTTGTCGCGCGGGGGGAGAGAATTGATGATGCGGTTGGCGAAATATTCGCCGGAGTTCAGCAGGCCTTCGAAAGCGACAGCACGCGAAACCGGACCATCGTAAAAGAACACGGTAATGGAGCGGCCCTCGTCGAGCTTCACGAGATAGGGCTGTGAGGGATCGACTTTGGCGTCATTGGTATCAATCCATCCGGCGGGAGCTCCTCCATCCCTGGGAAGGGGACGGACGCGAGCGCACTGTGCAGGAGCGAGGATGGTGAACTTGATGCCTTCTTGTGCCAGCAGATCGAGTACGTGGCGGCTGGCCGCGGTTTCGGCGAGCCACATCCCTTCCGGATCACGGCCAAATCGGAAACGGAAGTCTGCCTTGCCCCACCGGATCTGCGTCAGGCAATCGCGATCATTGGCCAACGGCATGATGATGTGGTTGTAGACCTGCGCTATGGCGGAGCCATGACCGCTGAAGCGTTGCGCCGAGATGCGATCGGCATCGAGGATGGTGCGATAGGTGACGGGCGCAAATTCGGCAAGCCAGCTTAACAGCGTGGGGCCGAAGTTGAAGCTCATCCGCGAATAGTTGTTAGAGATGCGCACGATCTGGTTGGCCGAGTTAACGATGCGCGAGGCTCCATTGGTGGAATAACACTCGGCGGTGATGCGCTCATTCCAGTCGTGATATGGATGCGCGGACTCCTGTACCTCCACGGTCTCAAGCCATGGGTTCTCGCGCGGCGGCTGATAGAAGTGCCCATGCACGCAGACATAACGCTGATGCTGCTCCGGTGAAGGGGAGACGGGGACACCCGATTCAGGCATGTCCGCGATTTTTTTCGTCTTGGCCATTGCTCTCCATGTTTCTGCTGTGCCCGGTCATCCGGGCAGGTGAACGTCCCTTTTTTTAGTGTGCCTGAGCATTGGATGCGCCGGGACGGAAGATCGTGTCGGCCCAGGCTGTAAACGCAATGGCTAGAACATACGCGGCGATATTTTTAACCGAGAAGAAACGGCCAAGCAGAAGCCGTCCGGCGAGCGTAAGGCGAAAAGCGTCAATATGCGGCTCCGGAAAAATCCGCGAGAGTTCTACCAGAGCCGCGGCAATGGCGGAGACGCAGAAAAGCGCGACCGGTTGCAACCGCGGTAACAGTGCCGCGATAAACCAGTAAAGCGCCACAGCCCAGAAGGCAGAGCCGAGATATTTTTCCCAGAACCATGAGAGATGCAGTGGAGCAAAACGAGAAGCCAGGCCGACAGGAATGGTGGCCAGCAGTAAAAGAAAACAGGCGATGGAGCGAGGCATGGTGCACCCACTCTATCTCACGCGGTTCACAGGATTTTGTTTCGCCCATGGGATCACAGAGGGCGGAACTATCCCGCATTCCCTCGCGTATGCAGTCACCAACGTCTCAGATGGAGGAATGATGGCTGCGATTCTGGATGGGGTGAAATTGTCCGGCCGGACGATACAAATCTGCGAAGAGCCCTGGTTCCCAGGACGTTGGCTGGGCGGCCTTTCGTTGATTGCCGCTCCGCTAATATTTCTCACAGGAATTCTTCTTCGGCTTCGATTTCGCTTCTTCTTTCCTTACCAGTTAGCAGCCTTCGATCAGCACCCGATGCTGATGACCGCGGCGTACAACTGCTTCTGGGCAGGAAATATCCTGCTCTGGCCGGCGGTGTTGACCATCACGCAGAAGATCGGCAGGTCCCAACCGAAGTGGGCCGCATGGGGAGGGGCCTTCGTCCTCTTCGGCTTGTTTGCGCGTACCTTTCACGCTGGTGCAGATCATCTCGCCTTCCAGCTTGTTCGCATTGAAGGCGTGGATCGGGCCACCAAGACGATTGCGGCCTCGTACGGCGCATTCCATGTTGTCAGTGCGCTCTCCGCTACCATCATGTTCGGCTGGATTCTGTTAGCGATCGGAGGATATATTTCCGGCACCTTCGGTCTGTTGAGATCTGTTGGATTGGGAGTGATGTCGACCCGGATGCTCGGGGTTTTGAAGGGAAGTTCCATCACGTCAGTGGTTGCTGCTACAGGATTGTGCTTCGCGATGGTGCCTCTCGGGATCGAGGTGCTCCTGGCGCCGCCAAGGCCCAGCTTCCGTTCTGTTCTCAAAACGATGGCCGCTGGAATCTTGCTTCTCGTTCTTCTCTTTGTCCTTGGCCGGCTCGGCTGATTTGTCTTATCCGCTGATATGAGCACGCAAAACAGAACAGCTCCGATTTCACTGCGGAGTTATAGAGCGGGTCTTCAGCCCTTCGTTTTTCAATCTGCCAGAAACCTGGGGCGTTGCCCCAGGCGGGTATAGAGCGCACCTTTGGTGCTTTTCTTTCGGCCCAACGACTGGGTAAGGAACCCTAAATTCCTAACCAAAAACTGCAAAACGAATTTGTTAATACCCCTAGTTTCTGGGGAGAAGGGCTACTTCGGCGTCGCTGTTGAGGGATCGATGATGGTGGAGATCTCGGTGATCTTAGTTGCCGGGAATCCGCTGATCTCGGCGTGGCGGCGAATCACATCTTCGTCCTTCGCCAGATAGATGCAAAAGGTCTTGTCAGCGGTGACGTAGGAGTGTACCCATTGAATGTCCGGACCGAGCTGCGCCAGCGCGGCGTTGGAGGTAGCCGCCGCGTCGCAGAGCTGCCCGGGGTTCAGGGAACCGACCTTGGGAATATCGCGTTCAATCAGATAGCGCTTCATGTTTTTTATTGCTCCTGCTGCTGTTTTTGAATGGTTCTTGACCGAATCCAATCCTAGGCAATGGAGTACGGCGTATGAAGTGGCAAATGGGCCAAAGTGCGGCGGTGAAACAGCCAATGATCGACGTCACCATCTACTTTCCGCAAGGGATGTTTTCTTCCACGGCGATTGGGCCGATGGAGGTGTTTCGCCATAGCGGAAGCTTGTGGAACCTATGCAGCGGCACGGAGGTGGAGACACGGTTCCGGGTGACGACCGTATCGGTGGATGGCCGGGTAGTGGAATGCGACGGTCCGCTGCGCATCGAGCCAATGGCGTCAATCCACGACGTCTCGAAGACCGATGTGATTCTGATTCCATCGACCGGACTTGGTCTGGAAGATGTTGTCGAACGCAACCGTGATGTGGTGCCGTGGCTGCACCGCTGGCGTGAGCGTGGTGTGGCGATTGCCAGCGTCTGTTCCGGTGTGGGTTTGGTGGCGGCGACAGGTCTGCTGGATGGACGGCGTGCGACTACGCACTGGGGCCTGGCCGCAAAGTTCCGCACACTGTATCCCCGCGTGTTGTGGATGCCGGAGTACATGGTTACAGAAGACGACAATCTCTTCTGCGGCGGAGGCGTGCATGCTTCCCTGGATCTGAGCCTGTACCTGGTGGAGCGCTTCTGCGGGCACGAGATCGCGCTGCAGAGCGCCCGTGCAATGTTGATTGAGACCAGGCGGGCGTGGCAGGCCGGCTTCGCGATCGCTCCTCTCAAACTCGAGCATGGGGATGCGGGCGTGCAGCGGGCGCAGGAGTGGATGCACAGCAACTTCCATCACGGATCGGCGGTGGAGGCGGCGCGTCATGCAGGGATGAGCGAACGCAACTTTGCCAGGCGCTTCAAGCAGGCGACGGGTGACTCTCCACTCGAGTATCAGCAGAAACTGCGTGTGGCGGCAGCTAAGCGGTTGCTCGAGAATCCTTCGCAGACGATCGAGGAGGTCAGCCAGGCAGTGGGGTATGGCGACGTGGCCTTCTTCCGGACCGTCTTCCAGCGGCACGCGGGATGCTCTCCTGCGGCATATCGCAGGCGTTTCGATATCGCGTCGTAACTCAGAGTGAGATCTGGATCAGTTTTTGCAGAGCGGGCATGGCGGCAACGTCGGCCAGCGTGTACTGGTCGAGCTCTCGGAAGAACGCCTCATAGGCGCGGTCGAGCGCTTCTTTCAGCGTGCATACGGAGCGCAGTGGGCAAGCCTGGGTAAAGCAGTCGATGACTTCATTGGCGGGCTCGGTGGTACGCAGGATCTCGCCGATCCGAACCTGTTCCGGTGGACGGGAGAGGCGAAGTCCGCCTCCCTTTCCCTTGGTGGTGGTGAGCCAGCCCTTGCGACCAAGCTGGTGCGTGACCTTCACCATGTGGGTGTAGGGCACATTGAAGAGTTCCGAGACGGCACGGACGGTTGCCGTCGTCTCCATCGGTTTGTCATGGCCGGCAAGGTAGAGCAGCAGACGTAGTGCGAGATCGGAAAATCGGGTCAGTTGCATCGAGGTCGACTCTCGTCATAGTACTGCCGCTCCCTGGGTTGCCTGCTCTAAACGGCAGCGACTTCTTCTTCCTGTTCCTGCTCTTTTTCCTGCTGTGCGTAGATGGCGGCTTCATGACCGATCATGATCTGCGCCAGCTCGTTATAGGCCACCCCCCAGGCTTCCAGGATCTCCGGAGTCGCGGCGTCTCCGAGAACTTCCTTGATGGCTACAAGCAGGTACTTTCCGACGATGGGATAGTGCTCCGGACGAACCTTGGTCGCGACGTGACGGTGCTCGATCTTGGAGACGGCGGGACCAAGCAGATCAAGCCGGTCAAGATTGCCGGCATAAGCGAGAATCGCGGCCGCAAGGCGCTTGGGCTGCTCTCCATTTTTCTGGTCGTCCTGGTTGAACATCGGGGCAATCTCGGGATGCGCGGCAAACATGCGCTGGTAGAACACCCGGGTGATCTCTTCGCCGTGTTTGGTGAGGGCCGGAACAGTGGACTTAACAAGCAGCTTCTGGTGATCGAGCAATGTCATTTCTCCTCTGAAATTTAATATAACTTTGAAATCTATATTTATGTCGAGAAAAGCTCGATCCTCCAAGAATTCGTGTTCCAAATGGGGTTTTAGCGTGCCGCTGGAATGGCCGAGAAGATCGGTTTGAGCAGGGTTTCTATGGTCGTGGCAACTTCTTCAGCGGGAAGGCGTTCCGGTGTCTGGATCCATTGCTTGGCGGCGCCGAAGATGGCCCAGGCGGCGGTCGCGGCGATCAGGGCTGTCGTCGTCTCCGGTGCAGCCTGGTGCACCCGCAAGCCGTGAAGGATCATGCCTTCGACGACGGGAATGATCGAGGTCTCAAGCGGCATGGAGGCCAGTTGTGAGGGGCACCCTCCAGTCTGGGAGAGAAAGTCGCAGACCCCCAGCGCCAGGGAGCGAAGCACACCTTCGCAGCCGAAAACGACACCGCGGCGCTCGATCGGGGGAATGGAGATAGAACGTGGCCCGGTTCACACCCGCCTGCGCCGCGATATCGCTGATGGAGATGTCGCCGAAGTTCTTTCGATTCAGCAGATTGACGAGAGCGCCCTGCAGCATCTGGCGGGTGCGGCGGATGCGAGGATCAGTCGGTTCCGTACAAACATGCTCGGCTTGGGTCGCCGGTTCCATCTGGAAACAGGATAACTCCTTTCGCGTCCACCGTTGCTTTTGCGACAGATGTCGATTATTTATGAATCGACAGATGTTGCTTAACCATCATTTGTCGTAAAGGAGATTTCTGGCCATGCCTACCCTCTTGCGTGTTGATTCCAGCCCACTGTATGGGGCTTCCGTCACGCGCCAACTCACCGAGACCTTTGAGTCGACCTGGAAAGCCGCCCATCCCGACGGCCA
>JAEKKE010000094.1 GCA_019510535.1 Acidobacteriota bacterium | reverse complement strand
ACTTGGTGCAGCAAATTCCATCTCAACCATTGCCTTCAGGTTGTCCAGGCTTTGCGTCCAGAAGACGCGATATTTCTCAAGCCAGCTTTCGACTGCGCGTAGAGGTTCAGGATTCAGTTCATAAATCCGGTTACGCCCTTCCCGTGTCTCCCGCACCAGGTGCGCGCGTCGAAGCAGCCGAAGATGCTTGGAGATGGCGGGCCGAGAGACAGGAAAGGATTCGGCGATGGCTCCGGCAGGCTTTCGTCCCTCTCGCAGCAGATCGAGCATCGCTCGCCGGGTTGGATCAGCGATGGCCTGAAACGAGGCCATAGGCGAATATGTAACCGATCGGTTCCTCATTAATGCGTAACTGTACGGTTACGCGTTTCCCGTGTCAACTGGAAAATGCATGGGATGGGGATCGTCCTTCTTCTGGAGCTCCCGTGGCCCTAGCCCGCAGCCGTCCAGCACCGTCTGCACCAGCCACCATATACCTGGCATGCTGAGTGCCATGCCGGCGAAGGCCCAGCCGAGATGCAGATGTTCCAGGGCGCGAAAGACGGCCCGCACACCATCGACTCCGTACTCTCTATCTTCATAACGAATGCGCCGAAGCTGCAGTGTGGGATGGTCTTCTGCCGGCGTGATTACCAGACCCAGAGCTTCATGCCTGGTGAACCATCGGCGCACCTCGTTGCAGGGCCCGCACTCTCCGCTGACCCATAAAGTCGCCGGCTGACCTCCGGGAGCGAGGTAAGGCTTCCATCGAGGCAGCCAGTTGTGTACTTCAGCACGGTACCGCAGCCAGGGCCGGCCGAAGCGTGTACGCAGGTCTTCTGCTTCGTCCCAGGTGGCGAGTCCAGCGCTATAGAGGATGCCGCATATTGCTCCCAAGGCAAGCCAGAGGCTGTGCAGCATCGCTGCCCACGCCAGCATGACCAGGGCACAGCTCAACTGCATGGGGTTGGCGACATAGCGGTAGATCCCGCTGGTGACGAGCCTGCGAGGCGGATCGAAGGGAATCGGTGTACCGTCTCCACGTTCTCCAAACTCGCGTGCAGCCGCGACGCCCATGACTCCCAGCAACAGAACTGCCTGGATTTCGACGGAGAGAATGGCATGTGCGAGGCGTGAGTCAGTGGTTGGCAATGCATTCCAGCCGCCTCTGCGTAAGACGAAGACACACTCCGGCAGAAGGAAGAGCACGATCATGCCGGCCATGACGGCTTGCATCCAGGCACACCGAAGGGGATACCGCTCCTTTACGGTCCACTCGCCAAGCAGAAGCGCGGGAATGAGTCCCGCCAGGACAAAGACAGCTTCACCCCAGAGCCAGGTACGCGATAGGGAAAGTACTGGTGCACAGTAGGGCATGACCAGCAGGTCGAAGCCGATCAGAAGGAGGATGCGCCAGGGTAGCGAGAGGCGGCCAAGCAGTAACGAGGGAACGGCTCCCCACAATACCGTCCATCCGAGATACATCTCGACTGGCATGCCGCGTACCGTGGGACCTGCGGTATGGAAGCTCCACCAGCCGATGCGTGTGTTCACGAGTTGCAGTATCCACAGTACTGGTAGCACCCAGAGAGTCTGGACCAGCACCGCTGCGCCGAGCCGTTGCCGCATCCCTTTTTTGACATTGCAGGCAAACAGCAGCCAGCCGGCGCAGGCTGCGACGATCGGGACGTACAGTGCGGCGATGCGGACGAGGATCTCGCGGCTCATCGCGGCTCCGCGTCGGCGGCGATCAGGTAGTCCGCCGCCTGTTTTACGGCGAACCGTTCCCATAGGCCGAAGTACCAGGCCGGATCGAGCCTACGCGCAAACTGGATCGTCCATCGGACCTCGGTTCTCCCGGGAGAGACCTCCCGCCAGCGAACCTCGCTGACCTCCCAGGCCATCCACTGCCGCAGATGAGAGTCATCGCTGACACGCTCGAAACGAAGATAGCCGGGACCTGACTTCGCGACGCGAAGTACCAGGTCTCCGGGACCGTCGCTCTCCGCTCCGCTGAAGTGAATACGTCGCATGTCATCGACTGCCAGGCCGGTACCCTGCACGGCCAGCGGGCGAGGGAAGCCGATACGGAGGAAGAGGGGAAGAGGCGTCTCTGGCCGCAGACCGGCGCCAAGCTCCCTCTTAACGTCGGCTGGACTGCCGCGCACGATCCGAACTGACGTAACACTCTCGTTTCGGGGGAATGAGAGTGTAGGAGTCACTCCTTCCAGAGCCATAGGAAGCAGCGCCAGCCAGGCCCAGGCGCGCAGACGTCCTTGATCGCGTCTCTCAGCGTCGACACCAGCGGCGATCGCCAATCCCACCAGAAAGAAAAGAGGGGAGGCAAAGAGGATGCAGAGATATCCTTCCCCGGCCAGAGGCGCTGCTGCCAGTAAAACGATCGCGATCCCTTTCACCGTAGCCCCTTTGGCGGACTTTGCCTTGGGGGTTAAAGCCAGCAGAATCGCTAGGACGACCGGAAGGCCGATGAACATGGCGGAAGTGGTGCCGAGGCCCCATCTCCAAAGCCGGTGATAGATCGCGCCGCCAAGCGCGCACGCTGCCACGATTGCCACCAGACGCCACTGTGCCGGAGTCGGCCAACCAGAATCCTTGTCCAGTTCATCTCCCCACATCGCCTTACCTCTTTTTGAACATGTTCAGTATTTGTCTATACAGGACTGCTGTCAATGGGTTTGTGAACATGTTCAAAAAATAATTCTCGGAGAATGGACGAAATGCTCTAGCTGCGCTTGATACCAGCGGCGGAGATCATGCGACCCGTAACACCCTTCTCGGCGCGGTGTGAGAAGAAGCGGTCAGTTTGGTGAGCGGTGCATTCGCCGAGGACGGTAACGTTTTCGATGTTGAGACCGGAGTCGAGGAGCTGACGCTGATTCGCCTGCCACAGGTCAACATTGCGGCCGTCGAAGAGTATCTCGGCGTATGGCCAGCGATCGCGGAAGGCATCGCGGACCTCGTCGCCGACCTCGAAGCAGCACGGGCCGATTCCTGGTCCGATAGCGGCGAGCATCTCCGCCGATTGCGAGCCGAACTCAGCATGCATGCGCTGAACGCCAGCCTCGACGATACCGCCAACGGTGCCGCGCCATCCCGCATGAAAGACACCCACGGCGCGATGGACTGGGTCTACCAGGATGACGGGAATGCAGTCCGCTGTCTGCACACCGATGAGCATGCCCGGCTCGTTGGTGATCAAGCCATCACCCTCAAGGACGGCTCGGCCTTCCGCCGTCTCCAAAGGTGTCATGCCGAAATGCACCC
>JAEKKE010000064.1 GCA_019510535.1 Acidobacteriota bacterium | reverse complement strand
ATCCGACAGGCAAAGACCGTGTTGCCAAGCCCTCGGCCATGTACATCCGCATCAAGACGGACCAGGGATTAGAAGGACTCTACGGCCCCATCGAAGAAGATGCCGCGGTCATCGTGCATCGCGATCTGCGTAAGTTTCTCATCGGCAAAGATCCATTAGCGGGAGAGCTGCTGTGGGACGAGATGTATCGCTCCAACCGCCAGTCGCGGGCCTCTATCTTCATGATGGCCATCAGCGCATGTGACATCTGCCTGTGGGATCTTCGTGGCCGCTACTTCGGCGTTCCGGTCTATCGCCTGCTTGGCGGCCCCACTCGCGGTTCGGTGGAGTACTACGCTTCCTGCCTCGGATTCTCGCTGGAGCCCGAAGCTGTTCGTACGCGCGCGGCGGCTCTCAAGAAAGAGGGCTTTCGCAACATGAAGTGGTTCATGGCCTACGGTCCTGGCGCGGGTGCGGAAGGCATGCGCAAGAATGTCGAGCTGGTGAAGGTTTTGCGTGAGACCGTTGGCGACGATGTCGAGATCATGTTCGATTGCTATAGCGGATGGGACATGACCTACGCCCTCGAATGGGCCCGCCAGGTGGAGCAGTATCGCCCGCGTTGGGTGGAAGAGATCACCATGCCGAATAAGATTGAGACCTTCGCCCAGGTGCGCCGCAAGATCAACTTCCCGGTCGCCTCAGGGGAACACTTTTATACCCGCTGGGACGTCGAACGTTACCTGCAGGCGGAGGCCATCGACGTCATTCAGGCGGACCCCGAGTGGTGCGGAGGCGTCTCGGAACTGGTAAAGATCGGAACCCTGGCGGCGCTGCACGATGTTCCCGTTCTGCCGCATGGCCACTGCCTCCACGCCGCGCTTCATGTCATCGCCAGCCAGCCTCCCATGACCTTCCCACTGGGCGAGTACCTGGTCAATAAGATGGCGCATTTCTATCACTTCGAGAAAAATCCGCTTTTCCCGCACAATGCCAGAATCGCTCTGCCTGCCGGACCGGGCTTTAACATCGAGCTCGATCCTGCCAAGATTGAGTCGCAGAAGACCATGGAGTGGCAGTAGGTTTCTGTACCTCCGGGGCTTTCCACTCATCTAAACTGGGTAGATGGTTCAGTTAACCCGTAAAGCCGAGTTCTCCGCGTCCCACTTTTACTGGGTCGATTCCTGGTCACCGGAAGAGAATCAGCGTGTCTTCGGCAAGTGCGCCAACCGTAACGGCCACGGGCATAACTACACGCTGGAGGTGACGGTTCAGGGAAAGGTCGATTCCGTCACTGGCTTTGTCGTTGACCTGAAGCAGTTGAAGGAGATCCTCGAGCGTGAGGTCGTCAGCGTTTACGACCATCGCCACCTGAACCATGAAGTCCCGGAGTTCAGGACAATGCAGCCTACCAGCGAGAACATCGCCATTGCGATCTGGCGGCGCCTGGAAGGGAAAATCGCCGGCGCCAATCTGGTGAAGGTCCGTGTTTACGAGATGGAAGACCTTTACTCCGACTATATGGGGGAAGCATGAAAGCCTACCTCGGTCGCCGCTATCGCTTCAGCGCCTCGCATCGTCTTCACGTAGACGGTTTCAGTGACGAGCGCAACCGCGAGGTCTTCGGGAAGTGCAATAATCCCTTTGGCCACGGGCATAATTATTGGCTCGAGATCGTTCTCAGTGGCAAGGTCGACCCGACCACGGGCATGGTTTGTAACCTGGTCGAAATCGATGAGTTCGCCCACCAGCGCCTCGTCGCAAAGTTCGATCATCAGAATCTCAATACCTTGCCGGAGTTTGCTGCATTGGTCCCTTCTACCGAGAATCTGGCTATTGTCATCTGGGAGATTCTGAAGGGTTTCACCTCGGCAAAGATAGAGAAAATCCGTATTGAAGAAACGCCCAACAACTCCTTTGAGTACAGGGGCGAGTAGGGAAGCACTATGAGTACATTGACAGACAGGCCGCTCAGTGAAGCCTCGACGGAAGAGATCTACCGTGAGCTTCTGCTGCGCTATGACGAAGACCCCACCCGCGACGGTCTGCTGAAGACGCCGGAACGCATGGAGAAGGCGATGGCCTTCCTGACGAAGGGGTACAAGCAGGATCCCACCGAGATTCTCCGAGGTGCGCTCTTCGACGTGGACTACGACGAGATGGTAATCGTCAAGGACATCGAGTTCTATTCTCTATGCGAGCATCACCTGCTGCCGTTTTTCGGGAAGGCGCATATCGCCTATATTCCCGACGGCAAGGTTATCGGTCTTAGCAAGATGCCTCGTCTCGTGGATGTTTTCTCGCGCCGTCTTCAGGTGCAGGAGCGTCTCACGCGGCAAATCGCGGATGCTATTGTCGATGCCATCCATCCGCAGGGCGTGGCTGTCATTATGGAAGCGCGCCACCTGTGCATGATGATGCGCGGCGTCGAGAAGCAGAATTCGGCGACCGTAACCTCTGCCATGTTAGGCGTGTTCAAAGAGCAGCAGCAGACGCGCAACGAGTTCCTCTCGCTGGTTCGCTCAGGTAAGTTGTAGAAACGTGAACGGACTTTTAGTACTGGATAAACCCGCGGGGATGACCTCACATGACGTTGTCAACCGTGTTCGCCGGGCGACGGGCGAGAAATCCATCGGCCATCTTGGAACGTTGGATCCGATGGCTACGGGCGTTCTTCCTCTCCTTCTGGGAAAGTGGACGCGCCTGGCGCAGTTCTTTTCCAGTGCGGAGAAAGCCTATACCGGTGCGATCCGGTTCGGTTTTGCAACGGATACCTACGACGAGGAAGGTGAGCCGGCAGGACCGCCGCGCCCATTGACGCAGACGCTCGAAGAGCTTTGCGCCCTGGCCTCGCGTTTCCGTGGAGAGATTGAGCAGATGCCGCCGCCTTTCTCCGCAAAAAAGATCAACGGCGTACCTGCGCACAAGCTGGCGCGCGCAGGCAAAGAGGTTCCGGTGAAGCCGGCCCGCGTTACGGTGAGTCGCTTTGAGCTCATCGAAATGGAAGGAGAGACCGTTCGTTTTGTCGCGGAGGTCTCCGCTGGTGGCTATATCCGCTCACTTGCGCACGATCTGGGAACAGCGGCAGGTTGTGGTGCGCATCTGACAGAACTCCGCCGCACACGCGCCGGCGTGTTCACTCTCGATCAGGCAATGTCTTTGGAGACGATGGACGCACTCGCTGCACGAGGCGAGCTGGAAGCAGCCCTCCCGCATCCGCGCACGGTTCTGTCGGAGATGCCCTCGGTGACTGCCGACCTGGCAACCGCGGGCCGCCTGCGTAATGGTATGGCCGT
>JAEKKE010000063.1 GCA_019510535.1 Acidobacteriota bacterium | reverse complement strand
GGGAAGCGGTGCAGCTTCACTGTTTCCAGCAACGCATTTTGAACCAGAAAATCTAAAAGGAGATCGGCCTTTATGGATTCGAAGCCGGCGCAGAACATTCAGGACACTTTTCTCAACACCGTCCGCAAAGATAAGAGCCCTATCACGATCTACCTCGTAAGCGGCGTAAAGCTGACGGGCCGTATTCGCTCTTTCGACAAGTATTCCGTGTTGCTCGAGAACAACAGTCAGGAGCAATTGATCTTCAAGCACGCTATCTCCACCGTGGTCAGTGGGCGTTCCGCTACGGGACACGGCGAACGGCCGCATGGATCCGCCATCTCACATGGCGCTCCTTCGTCGGCTGCTGTCGCCGCTCATGAGCCCGCAGGCGCCTAGCATTGGCAGACATACAGAAGCCGCGGCTTCTCGTGGAGAAGCTGCGGCAGGCTGACGAACTTCGCGAACGGAGTCTGAGCGCTCACGCGGAGCGAGCCGTTTTGGTCGCGGTAGAGTTTACCGGCGAGCGGCGGCGGGTTCCGCATGTCGCTGCGCAGGCGCGCGCCTCTGCGGCTATTGATGCTGCCGCGGCAGATGTTCCCGCAGACGTTCTCGTTCCCACAGACGTTCTCCAGGAACCGGCGGTTCCTATGGCCGACCTCGACTTTGAGGCCGCGCTGGAGGAGTTCCGTGAGCTGGCGCGTTCGGCCGGCGCGGAGATCGCCTCGGTCATGATCCAGAGGCGGCAGAAGCCCGACCCCGCACTGCTGGTGGGGCAGGGCAAGGCGGAAGAGATTGCCGCCATGGCTGAGAGCACCGGCGCCGAGCTGGTGCTGTTCGACCACGATCTCTCTCCCTCGCAGCTTCGCAACCTTGAAAAGCTGTTGCCTTGCCGAGTGATCGATCGCACGCAGCTTATCCTCGACATCTTTGCGCGTCATGCGCGAACCCGCGAGGGTCAGTTGCAGGTAGAGCTGGCGCAGCTCGACTACCAGTTGCCGCGGCTGGCCGGTCGAGGCAAGGCGATGAGCCAGCTTGGTGGCGGTATCGGCACCCGTGGCCCAGGTGAAACCAAACTCGAAACCGACCGTCGGCGGATTCGTGTGCGGATTGACCATGTCAAGGGTCAGCTTGAGCAGGTGCGGCGTATCCGCCGCCAGCAGCGGCAGCGGCGCGAAGGTGTCCCGGTGCCGGTGGTGGCGCTGGTGGGCTATACCAACGCCGGCAAGAGCACTTTGTTCAATGCGCTGACAGAGGCGGGCGTGCTGGAATCGAGCCGCATGTTCGCGACCCTCGACCCCAAGCTGCGTCAGCTAGCGCTGCCATCGCGGCGCAAGGTGTTGCTCAGTGATACCGTCGGCTTTATCCGAAATCTGCCGCACACGCTTGTCACCAGCTTCCGCGCCACGCTGGAAGAGGTGGAGCGGGCAGAGATTCTGCTGCATGTACGCGATGGTTCGTCTCCAATGCTGGACGAGCAGAAGACACAGGTGGAGAAGGTGTTGGGAGAGCTCGATGCCGGAAGCAAGCCGGTGATCGAGGTGATGAATAAGGCCGACCTGCTAAGTGACGCCCAGCGGAATGACCTGTGGCATCACGCGGGTAAAGGCGACCTGGTCACAGTAAGCGCGAAGACGGGCGAGGGGCTGGAGCGGTTGATCACGCTAATCGATGAACGCATCGGTGGCGAAGGAGCAGCTGATCCGACAGAGACGGCCGAGTTCCGCATCCCCCAGAAGCAGGGTGCGGCGCTGGCGGCGATTGAAGCCGGCGCGTTTATTGAGAAGAAGCGGTTCGAGGGGAATCTGGTCTATCTGCGTGCCCGGGGCCCGGCGAGTCTGCTGGGGCGGTATCGGCGGTTTCAGTTGGAGTCTGCGTCGTAGGTGACAGTTTTGTTTGTCATCCTGAGCGAACGCGAAGGACCCGCTTTACCAGACGCTGCCCAGAACTAATGGGTAGAAAAGGCAGATTTTCTCCGCTACGCTTCACCTCAGTCAGTAAAGTTGGCAGGGGACCCGAGCGCTACGAAACGACAAACAAAAAGCGGTTCGAGCTTCGCTCGAATACCCACGTCCCAGAATCGGGACACCACCCAACGAAACAAGTTCGTTGGGGACCCCGGGACATGGGGCACCCCGTGTTTGGGCGCCAAGTTGAGCGTTTAAATGACCAGGCCGCCTCAAAGAGGGGGAGCGGAGAGTGTCCCCGGCGAGGCGGCCTGATTGACCCTGAATTGGGTCCAGGTGGTGACTTAAAGGGTACTCCGGTTCCCCAGGGAGTCAAGTACTTTTCGGGGATATTTCTGGAATGTCAATTGTGCGAATAGCGATTCGTGGGTTCTTTTATCGCACGAATCCACATTGACATGCCCCAAAATGCCTTGTTACAAATAAGATGTCGAAGGGAAGAAAAGAAAGCCTCTTTCGCTGCCCTGAAGATCCGTTCCCGCGGTTACGGCAGCTTTCCAGACAAGCCATTTCATGAATGAGATCCTAGCTAAACTCACCGAACTTGTGCTCGGCTCCGTGCCGACGATTGTGTTGTTTGCGCTCGTGGTGATTGCCTACAGCGTACTCGTGCGCCGTCCTCTGGAGAAGACTTTGTCCGAGCGTCGCGCGCGAACTTCCGGCGCCATGGAGCAGGCTAAGTCTGCTGTAGCCTCCGCTGAAAACAAGACGTCGGAGTATGAAGAGCGGTTGCGCATTGCGCGCGCCGAGATCTTCGAAGCCCGCCAGAAGCGTGTACAGCAGTTCAACGCCGAGCGCGAGGCCATCCTGGCCGAAGCGCGTGAGCAGGCACAGACGCGTGTCACCGCTGCCCGCCAGCAGGTAGAGCAGAGCATCACCGAGGCGAAGAAGCAGATTGAGGTGGTCAGCGAGCAGCTTTCGGCTCAGGTGCTGAAGGCCATCCTGCCTGCGGAAGTTCTGGCTGGAGGCGCGCAGTGAAGTTGAAAAAGATTTTGTTTGCGGCGATGTTCGCCGGTGTTCTTGCTGTGCCCGCGCCGCTGATGTTTGCTCAGGAAGCTGCGCCGGCCCCCGCGCCCGCAGCCGCCGCCAAGCAGGATAAGCCGGAATTGACGGCTCCTGAAGAGCTGAAGTCCGAGAAGAAGGAAGAAGATTCCAACGAAGCCTTCCTGAAGAGCCCGATGGTGGTGAAGATCGGCCATGCCCTAGGCATGCAGCCGGACACCGCCGCCACCGCCTTCCAGGTGCTGAACTTTGCGATCCTCGCGATTGCCGTTCTCTACGGCCTGATGAAATCGCTGCCCAAGGCCTTCCGCAACCGTTCCGCCACTAT
>JAEKKE010000062.1 GCA_019510535.1 Acidobacteriota bacterium | reverse complement strand
CCGACTATGGCAAGCGTTCTCGATCTACGACGCCGTATCCGCAGCGTGAAAAACACGCGGCAGATCACCAAGGCGATGAAGATGGTTTCGGCGGCCAAGCTGCGCCGTGCGCAGGAGGCTGCGCTGCAGGCGCGTCCTTACGCGCAGATGATCACCTCCGTGCTGGAATCGCTGCAGCGCCGCGCCGATATCTACGATCACAATACGGGCGAAGCTCTTCATCCGCTGCTGGTGCAGCGCGAGGAGAAGAACGTCCTCGTGGTGGTAGTGGCGGGCGACAAGGGCTTTGCCGGAGCGTTCAACTCCAACATCGTGCGCGCCGCTTCTACCTTTGTGCGCGAGCGTGAAACCCGCGGTCAGAATGTGGACGTGGAGCCGGTGGGCCGCAAGGCGAAGGATGCCTTCCGCCGCCTGTACCCCCGGGCCGTGTATGAGCGCAAGACGGAGAAGTACGACAACGATCTCTCGGAGCATCACGAGATCATCCGTCATCGTGCCCACAAGGTCGAGCTGACCGGCGAGCACGAACTGATGCTGGCTCGTCTGGACTTCAACACGGTGCATGCGATGGTGCGCGATATCGTTGCCCGGTTTGAGCGGGCCGAGATCGACTCCGTCTACGTGGTCTTCAACGAGTTCAAGAGCGTGATTGCGCAGCGTGTGGTCGTCGAGAAGCTGCTGCCGATCGCTAAGCTGGGAGCTCCGGAAATCACCGCTGCGGAAGAGATGTCGGTCGAACAGAAGGAAGCTGCGGGACATGCGGCGCGTTCCGCCGGTGTCAGCACGCTGGAGCCGGAAGAGACCGCGATCGAGCGCGAGGCCAAGAAGTTCGGCACCGCCGATGTGGACTACATCTTCGACCAGAGCCCGGCACGCATCTTCAAGCACCTGATGCCGAAGTACATTGAGACCCAGATCCTGCACGCGATGCTGGAGTCGGCGGCTGCGGAACATGCCGCTCGTATGACAGCGATGGATAACGCCACGAGCAACGCGGGCGACATGATTGACGCGCTGAGCTTGACGATGAACCGCGCACGCCAGGCGGCCATCACGAAGGAACTGATCGAGATTGTGAGCGGCGCGGCCGCTCTGTAAGAGAGAAGGATTTATGGCAGAGAACATTGGACACGTAGTTTCCATCAGCGGCCCGGCCGTTGACGTGCAGTTCGAAGAGACGAATATGCCGCCTATCTACCAGGCGCTGCGTATCACCAGCGAGGGCTTCACCACGCCCCAGCCGATCGACGTTATCGTCGAGGTGCAGCAGCATCTGGGTGAGGGCCGTGTGCGTACCGTCGCCATGACGGCGACCGAAGGTATGGTCCGCGGCATGAAGGCGCAAGACACCGGCAGCCCCATCACCGTTCCCGTGGGCCGTGAGACCCTGGGCCGCGTGCTCAATGTTCTGGGGCAGCCCGTGGACGAGCTGGGCCCGGTTCAGGCGAAGACCTTCAGGTCGATTCACCGCCTGGCCCCGAGCTTCGAGGAGCAGTCGACCTCGGAAGAGATGTTCGAAACCGGCATCAAGGTCGTCGACCTGATCCAGCCCTTCTTGAAGGGCGGTAAGATCGGTCTCTTCGGCGGCGCCGGTGTAGGCAAGACGGTTCTGATTCAGGAGCTGATCAACAACGTCGCCATGAAGCACGGCGGCTTCTCGGTCTTCGCCGGAGTCGGCGAGCGTACCCGTGAAGGCAACGACCTCTGGCACGAGTTCCAGGAGTCGGGCGTTATCGATCCCCACGACTGGACCAAGTCCAAAGCCTCACTCATCTATGGCCAGATGACCGAGCCGCCGGGCGCGCGTCTGCGCGTGGCGCTGACCGGTCTGACCATCGCGGAGCACTTCCGTGATGAAGAAGGCGCGGACACTCTGCTGTTCATCGACAACATCTTCCGCTTCACGCAGGCGGGTTCCGAGGTATCCACGCTGCTGGGCCGTATGCCTTCGGCCGTAGGCTACCAGCCGAACCTGGCGACCGAAATGGGTCAGCTGCAGGAGCGCATTACCTCGACCAAGAAGGGTTCGGTCACGTCGGTGCAGGCTGTGTACGTTCCGGCTGACGATCTTACCGATCCGGCTCCGGCGACCACCTTTGCTCACCTTGACGCCACCACCGTGCTCTCGCGTGCGCTGACGGAAATCGGTATCTATCCCGCCGTCGATCCGCTGGCTTCGAACTCGCGCATCCTGATTCCGCGCGTGGTCGGTGACGAGCACTATCGTGTCGCCCAGGCAGTGAAGGGAATTCTGCAGCGCTATAAGGATCTGCAGGACATCATCGCGATTCTCGGTATCGACGAGCTCTCGGAAGAGGACAAGATTACGGTGGCACGCGCGCGTAAAGTGCAGCGCTTCCTCTCGCAGCCCTTCCACGTGGCCGAGATCTTCACCGGCAACCCGGGCAAGTACGTCAAGGTCGCCGACACGGTCCGCTCCTTCAAGGAGATCATCGAAGGCAAGCACGACAGCATTCCGGAGCAGGCCTTCTACATGAAGGGCTCGATCGAGGAAGTGCTCGAAGCCGCGGAGAAGATGAAGAAGTAAGCCATGGCCGAGACAACACACAATACGGGACTTCTCTCGGTGCGGCTGGTCACGCCGCAGCGCGTGGTGGTCGACACCACGGCTGAGGCGGTGGAGCTGCCGTCGATGTCCGGCTACCTGGAGACGCTCTACGGCGCCTCTCCGCTGCTGGCCGAACTGGGCGCCGGCGAGGTTCGCCTGCACGGCGGTGCTTCGGGCAACGAGAAGTTCTTCGTGGCCTGGGGCTTTGCCGAGGTACTGCCGGAGCGTGTGACCATCCTGGCCGAACAGGCAATGCGCCCAAGCGAGATCAACGTGGAGCAGGCAAAGGCCGACCTTCTGCAAGGCGAGAAGGACTGGGCCAATGCCGGCGACGAAGCGCAGGCGTACGACGATGCCAATGCGGAGATCCGCGTAGCCGAGGAGAAGATCGCTTCGGCTGAGGGCAGGGCTGCTCACTAACTTCTTCTACAGGTACGAAAAACAAAGGGCGCGGAGTTCTGTCCGCGCCCTTTGGTTTTTGTTAGATTGAGAATTTATGGAGGTCTTCGCCTCTGTCGGCCGCCTTGGGGTAAAAGGGATCTAGATCCAGAACTTGACGCATCAGCGGATGCAACCATCAAATGTCAATTCATGAGATTCCTTAGTCACGTCATCTCTTTGAGAGAAGAGCGAGCGTTTGTCCAAGCAGCGAGCAACGGGAAGTTATTGGACTATTTTCGGCGCCAGACAGGCTATCCGACACTAACTG
>JAEKKE010000061.1 GCA_019510535.1 Acidobacteriota bacterium | reverse complement strand
GAGCTGGATCTGGTCGGCGGCTGCAACGACTTCGCCGTAGGTGTAGTTGATCTCGAACTGCGAAGGCGCAACCTCGGGGTGGTCCTTCTCGTTCTCGAAGCCCATCGCACGCTGAACCTCGGCGGTGGTATCGATGAACTCGCGCAGCGGATCGCCAGGCAGCGAGTGGTAGTAGCCGCCCTGGTTGACGTACTCGAACTTGCCGGTCTGGTGGAAGGCGCGCTCTGCGTCCACGCCCTCGAAGAGGAAGCCCTCGATCTCGTTGGCGGCGTTCAGGGTGTAGCCGTTCTTCTGGAACTGTTCCTTCGCGAAGGCCTTCAGCACGCCGCGCAGGTCGGCGGAGTAGGTGCCGCCGTTCTTGTCGATCACTTCACCGAAGACGATTACCTTGCCAGGCCCGAAGATGTCGGCCGGCGTCCAGTAGAAGGCGCTCCAGTCAATGCCAAGGCGGAGATCGGACTCACGCTGCGCGGTAAAGCCGCGGATCGACGAACCGTCGAAGGTCAGGTTATCGTAGCTCTTGACCAGGAACTTCTTGTCATAATCCAGCGTGTGCAGGCGGCCTTCCAGGTCGCTGAAGACCACAGTGACAGCCTTGATGCGCTTTTCATCGGTCAGATACTTCAGACGCTCTTCCTGAATAACGTCGGCCGCCACCCGCTTCTTGCGCTGCTCTTTGGCTGCGAGGTTCAGGTCTTCGAGCTCCGCGTAGCTGAGCTCCAGAAAATCACGGTATTCGCCGGACATACGACTCCTTCTAGTCTCCTGCGCCAACGGCACACGGGCCGCCGCAGGTAAAGCGTGGATTGTGTTGGGAGAACCCTGAAGGCCGGGCGTCGTGGCCCGTCCTCGCTTCAAAGCTATCAGAAATCAAGACCCGATTTATAGTCCTTTCGCTCGAATCTGAGAAACTGGAGGGAGCTATGAAGTCGACTCGTACCGCACTGATCCAGATGTCCTGCGTCGCCTCCACCGATGCCAACCTCGAGAAGGCAGCCTCGCTCGTTGTTGAAGCCGCCAGAGAAGGCGCCAAGCTGATCTGCCTGCCGGAGCTTTTCCGTGCCCAGTACTTCTGCCAGCGTGAAGATCACGCCCTGTTCTCCATCGCCGAGTCGATTCCGGGCCCCTCGACGGAGCGCCTGTCGGCCATCGTCCGCGAACACGAGGTCACCGTCGTGGCCTCGCTTTTCGAGCGCCGCGCTCCCGGCCTGTATCACAACACTGCCGCCATCCTGGACCCGGCGGCCACGACCGAACACAACATTCAGGGCATCTACCGCAAGATGCATATCCCGGATGACCCGCTCTACTACGAAAAATTCTATTTCACACCGGGAGACCTGGGCTTCAAGGCCATGAAGACCTCGGCCGCGCATATCGGCACGCTGGTCTGCTGGGACCAGTGGTATCCAGAGGGCGCCCGCATCACCGCCCTGCAAGGAGCAAACATCCTCTTCTACCCCACCGCCATCGGCTGGCATCCCAGCGAGAAGGAAGAGTTCGGCACAGCCCAGTACGACGCCTGGCAAACTATCCAGCGCGCCCATGCCATCGCGAATGGCGTCTTTGTCTGCTCAGTGAACCGCGTCGGCCACGAGCAAGGCGACGTCAATGACATCAAGGGACCCGAAGGCGCAGGCCTGGAGTTCTGGGGCGGCAGCTTCATCGCCGATCCCTTCGGCCGCATCCTGAAGCAGGCTGCGCACGATGAAGAAGACATCCTGATCGCCGATCTCGATCCCCAACTCATTGAGGTGACGCGCCAGCACTGGCCCTTCCTGCGCGACCGCCGCATCGACGCTTACGGCAGCATCACCAGCCGGTTTATCGACTAAGACAAGGGACACGTCCCGCGGTCGGGACGTGGACCTCAAATAGCGCATACGGCCCCGGATCATGACTCGACCAGAATTCATTGCTGCATATTCATCACTTCCGGCGAGTGACAAGATCAGCTTTTTGGCACAGACGTCCCATCAACTCACGGTTTATTTACGCGGCTCGTATCCCGACGTGAGTGGTGAATCTAAATTGGACGGTCTGAGCTTGAAGAAACTTCAAGGTGCGAACGAGCTGCAGCATCACCTGAGCTCCGAACTCAGACATATTCACGTAAGCAATCCTGACCGGTACCCGGATGATGTGCTCTTGAACATTCTTTGGGAAAAGGCAGACTTTTACGGTATCAGCGAAGAGCTCAACCACAGTTTGCTCTACGTGATGAAATGGTTTCAGAGATGACTACTCTACGCGAAAAGAATTTCCGCATGCCCGCCGAGTGGGCACCCCACACCTCGACCTGGATTGCCTGGCCGCATAACGCCGAGGACTGGCCGGCCAAGTTTCAACCCATTCCGTGGGTCTATGCCGAGATCGTCCGTCACCTCTCACGGGTGGAGGATGTCAACATCCTGGTCAACGATGCCGCCGCCGAAAAGCGTGCGCGCAACATTCTGCGCCGCGCCGGAGCGAACCTTGCCCGCCTGCACTTCCATCTCTGGAAGACGGACCGTGTCTGGCTGCGCGACTCCGGCCCCATCTTTGTCCGAAACCCTCAGGGCGAGCTCGCCATCACCAACTGGAAGTTCAATGCCTGGGCCAAGTACTCCAACTGGCACAACGATGACCGCATCCCCGGACAGGTCGCCGAGCTCTACGGCATGGAGGCAGTAGAACCGCACATCGGCGACGAACGCCTGGTGCTCGAGGGCGGTTCGATCGACACCAATGGCGAGGGCGTTCTGCTCACTACCGAAGAGTGCCTGCTCTCCGAGGTGCAGCAGCGCAATCCCGGCATCTCGCGTGAGCAACTGGAGAAGGCTTTCCACGACTACCTCGGCATCGATCAGGTGATCTGGCTGAACCGCGGCTGCGCCGGCGATGATACGCATGGCCACGTCGACGATATCTCCCGCTTTGTCAGAACGAACACCATCGTCACCGCCGTGGAGCACAATACGCACGACGAGAATCATCTTCCGCTGGCGGAGAACCTTGATCGCCTGCGTAGCGCACGCAATCTGAAAGGCGGGCCCTTCCAGATCATTGAATTGCCCATGCCGTCGCCGGTCCTCTTCGAAGGCCAGCGCCTGCCCGCCAGCTACGCGAACTTCTACATTGCGAACAACCTGGTGCTGGTACCCACGTTCAACGACAAGAACGACCGCATTGCGCTGAACACGCTCGCTGAGTGCTTCCCCGACCGTGAGATCGTGGGCATTCACTGCGGCGACTTCATCTGGGGTCTGGGCGCGCTGCACTGCATGACCCAGCAGGAAC
>JAEKKE010000060.1 GCA_019510535.1 Acidobacteriota bacterium | reverse complement strand
GTGCTGGTCGATGAAGCCACGGTCGAGATCGAGAACATCCACACGCAACTGCTGCCTGGGGTCTCGCGCGCGAAGGCAGTGCTTGAAGCCTGCCGCCGCACCATCATCGCGCGGTTGCTTTCGATGCTCTGCGTGCTCGCCGTCTTCGTTCCCTCGTTCTTCATGCAGGGTGTGGGGCGGCAGCTCTTTACGCCGCTCTCGCTTGCAGTAGGCTTTGCGATGATTGCGTCGTACCTGCTCTCCAGCACGCTGGTGCCGGTGTTCGCCGTATCGCTGTTGCTCTTCCTGCTGGTGCCTACGCTGGGCACGGAGATCTTCCCCGATGCCAACGGCCCGGTGCTGCGCCTGCGCATCAAGGCTCCTGTCGGCACACGTATTGAAGAGACCGAGCCCCAGGTGCTGAAGGCGCTGGATCTCATCCGCAAGACCGCGGGCGAGCACAACGTCGCCATCACGTCGGACTACGTCGGCGTGCAGCCCTCCAGCTATCCGGTCAACCTGATCCATCTCTTCACCGCCGGCCCGGAAGAGGCGATCGTGCAGGTGCAGCTCGCGCCCGGTCATCCGCAGGATGAGAAGCTGCGCGAAGAGCTCCGTGCAGCTTTCCAGAAGCAGATGCCCAACCTGAGCGTAGCCTTCGAAGGCGGAGACATCGTTTCGCAGGTGATGAGCTTCGGCTCGCCCACGCCGATCCAGATCGATGTGCAAGGTGTGGACCTCGACCAGGACTATGCCTACCTGGCAAAGATCGAGGCCGAGATGAAGAAGCTGAGCTTCCTGCGGGATATCTCCATCCCGCAGGAGCAGCAGTATCCCACGGCTGAGATCAAGATCGATCGCGACTACGCCGGACAGTTCGGCCTCACCATGGCGGACGTCACTACCTCGCTGATACCGGCGACCGGATCGTCGCGCTTTATCGCGCCCAACTACTGGCGCGATCCGCGGACCGGCAACGCCTTTCAGATCCAGGTGCAGCTCCCTTCCAACCGCGTGCAGGGGCTGGGAGCGTTGTCGACGCTTCCCCTCATGCGTGACGGCCAGGCACAGCCGCAGCTCGATCAGGTGGCAAGCCTGAAGTACGGCACCATGCCGGAGATGATTGAGCGCTTCAGCGGACAACGCATCGTCAGCGTCACCGCCAACCTTCATGGCATTGCACTCGGAGATGCCCGCGGAAAGATCAACGGTATCCTGCAGCATCTTGCCGCGCCTCCCAAGGGAGTGACGGTCGTTGTGCGCGGCCAGGTGCCGGCGCTGGAAGACACCATCTCCGGTCTGCGCATCGGTCTGTTGATCGCCGTCGCAGCCATCTTCCTGCTGCTGATGGCCAACTTCCAGTCGCTTCGTCTGCCGCTGGCGGTGCTGTCCACCATCCCGGGTGTACTGGTGGGCGTGGTGCTCATGCTGCTGATCACGCGCACCACGCTGAACATTCAGTCCTTCATGGGCGCCATCATGGCGGTCGGCATCTCGGTGGCGAACTCCATCCTGCTGATCAGCTTCGCCGAACACGCCAGACGCGAGAATAAGGATGTCGAAGCCGCTGCCTTTGAAGGCGCTACCGGCCGGATGCGGGCCATCCTGATGACAGCCACGGCGATGATCTGCGGCATGATTCCCATGGCTATCGGTCTGGGTGAGAGTGGAGCACAGACCGCTCCGCTGGGACGCGCCGTGGTCGGCGGCCTGATCTTCTCCACGCTGACGACGCTGACCGTTCTGCCCACCATCTATGCCGCGCTGCAGCGCAAGGCCAAACACGAGTCCAACTCACTTAATCCGGAAGATCCTACGAGCCGCTACTATGAACACGTTTAGACACGCCGTCGTCCTTCTGCCGTTCGTCAGCATCTCTCTTGCCGTGGCGCAAGGCGCGCCGAAGACCGCGTTGGTGAAGGTGGAGAGCCGGAGCCTTTCCCGCACCGTGCCGCTGACGGCGGAGCTGACGCCGTATCTGCAGACCGACATCGAAGCCCGCGTTCCCGGCTATGTGGAGAAGGTTCTTGTCGATCGTGGAAGCAAGGTGCGCCGCGGCCAGTTGCTGGTCGTTCTCTCTGCGCCGGAGATGGGCTCGCAGACCTCTGCTTCTGAAGCCGGTCTGCATCAGGCCGAAGCGGAAGCGGCACAGGCCAAAGCGTCAGCAGCGGCAGCGGCCAGCACTTACGAGCGGCTGCTGGAGGCATCGAAGACTCCCGGCGCTGTCGCCGGCAATGAACTGATCCAGGCACAGAAGCAGAAAGAGGCAGCCGAGGCCATCGTGCAGGCCCGCGAAGCTGGAGTGAAGTCGGCGGGGAGCCAGCTGACCTCCACGCAGGAGATGCAGGGATATCTTCGTGTGACCGCTCCCTTCGACGGCATCGTCACGGAGAGATTGGTTCACCCCGGCATGATGGTCGCCGCAGGCAGTCATCAGGCGCTGTTGCGATTGCAGCAGGTCTCGCACCTTCGCCTAGTGGTGCCCGTGCCTGAGAACTACTCCGGCAACATTGCCCAGGGCAAGCAGGTCACCTTCCATGTACCGGCGCATCCGGGCAAAAACTATACCGGCAAGGTCGCTCGTATTCCCAACTCGCTCGACCCGCAGAGCCGGGCCATGATGGTGGAGCTCGATGTCGCCAATGCCGACGCATCGCTCTCGCCCGGTATGTATCCCACGGTGGATTGGCCGGTTGCTGCCGGTGACAACCTGTTGTTTGTTCCCGCGACCAGTGTGGTAACCACGACGGAGCGGACATTTGTCATCGCGGTGCGCGGCGGACATGCCCACTGGGTAGATGTTCGCAAAGGCCCGGTCTCCGGCGATCAGGTCTCCGTCCGCGGGGAGTTGAAGCCGGGCGATACGGTGGTAAAGCAGGCAACCGATGAGATTCGCGAAGGCGCTCCCCTGCCTTAGGGCCTTTTCCCTGAGGGTGTAATGTAGGGCTTCCGCATCTATGGGCGTTTTCCGCAATGAAAACGCCACCGCACGGTATTTCCGGGATACCAGAAACAGGGAAAACGCTCTAGTGTGGTGAGTCATTCATTCGCTGAACAATATTTGGCGAGAGCGTTGAAGGATAACGTCAGCGGATTTGGTCTTGAGGAAGATGGGTTGACCGAACTGGGTGGGAGCAGCGGGGTCCCCGGCCAGCTTTGCTGGCTGGGGTGTTCAGCGGGCTTCAGCCCGCTGATAAAGACGTAAAAGTAAACGGGCTTTAGCCCTGGGCTTTTTCCCTGATGGAGAAAAAAGGCCCAGGGCTAAAGCCCGTTCCTTATAGAGCCAATAAACGCGGGCTGAAGCCCGCGTCTCCCACCCGATTCGAGCTTGCTCGAATCGTTCACCCCAGCGAACCAAGTTCGCCGCGCTTCGGTACGAAATGGATGGGCTCCCAGCATGGGTGACCCGAACTCTACCTTTCATTTCGTTTAGCGAATTAATGACTCACCACACTAGCTCTCGTCACCCGCACAAATAAGTCTGGCGTTTTTTGCCCTCTGACTCTAGGATTACGTCGGCTGCCTTACTTTCATTACCTCTTTTTGCCGTACTTTCCCTGCCGGAGGATTCATGCGCG
>JAEKKE010000059.1 GCA_019510535.1 Acidobacteriota bacterium | reverse complement strand
CTATGGCGCATGGTGCAGGTGATCGGTCTGCCGTTCATCTTCATTCCTATCTCCACACTGAACTATGTGGGTGTGCCGCCGGCGAAGATGAACCAGATCTCGTCACTGTCAAACTTTGCCCGCAACCTGGGCGGCAGTGCGGGTACAGCACTGCTGACGACGTTCCTGGCACGCACTGCTCATACGCACCAGGCGCAGCTTGCCATGAATACGGTGCCCGGTTCGCCCGCGTATGAAAACTACATCGGCAGACTCGCCACCATCCTGCGAGATCACGGCACGCCTGCGGCGCAGGCGACACAGATGGCAATGGGCCGCGCTTATTCGGAGATGCTGCGGCAGGCACAGATGCTCAGCTACAAGAACGCATTTTTCGTGCTGGCGGTGGTGATTCTGATGCTGTCGCCGTTGCCGCTGATGATGCGTTTACCACCGAAGAAACCGAAGCCTGCGCCGGAGGCGATGGGACACTAGGGAACGCCTTCGGCGCTCGTTAAAAGTTGAAAGTTAAAAGTTGAAGAGGTACTGCACGGGCGGCGAGTTTGTATGGCCACCTTCTACTTTTGATGGGGAACGAGAAAGGACGCCGCGAAGGGCGTCCTTTCGTTTCGCTTAGGGAAAGAGAACTTCTACGCGCGGCGGCCGAGTTGAGCGCCGCGGACGTGCGGCGTCCGATCTTTCACACGCGGAGTATGATCACGAGCCTTCGCTTGCGGGGTGCGGGCATAAGCCACGCCGCCCATACCAACGAAGGCAACTACAGCAGCGAGAACCGTCTTTCGCAGCATAATCACCATCACCAGCTTTCTGCATATCTAGATGCAGCACGCGCGGCGACGGGTTCAAAAACCCGCGCCCAGGCCAGGCAAGTACGCCACAAAAGACGGTCCGTTTCAAGTGAACTCTGGTGCCGTTACCGGAGGCACCAATGTAGTTACCTTGGGTCGGTCTGCTTGTATTCCTTCTCCCGTTTCTCCGTGCCTTTCTTCTTGCGGATCTTGTCGGCGACATAGCCGCCGCCGGCGCCTACGCCGGCTCCGAGCGCGGCTCCCTTACCGCCACCCATTACGCCTCCCAACACGGCGCCGCCGACTGCGGAACCACCTACGACTTTGGCCGTGGTGTGGTGACGTTTATCTCTGGCGTCCTGCGAGGCTTTGGCGCGGTCGTGAGCCTGCTGCTCCCGGTAGGTGCGGTCCTGTGAGACTGCCGTAAATGGAGTTGAGAGCAAACCCGCCAAAATCAGTGCGGAACTGAATCTGCTGAAGTTCGTGACGTTCTTTTGAACCATGACGTCCTCCTTCTGCGCCCAGTTGGCGCATGCATCAGGTGTTAGAGAGGCGGGGGAGGGAAGTGTTTGCCAGTGGAGGAAAAGAAAAATCCGGCATTTCGGTCAATTGGTTGCCTCGCCGGGTGAAATCCGTGTATGTTCAAAAGTGCAATGACGCATTCCCGCCAGTTTTTCAGCTTTACCTTCCGCTACTGGTACACAGTAGCGGCTCCGGCGGTTTAGCGTCGAACGACTAGCACTACCTGCAGTACACGACGAGATTCCAACCGAAGCCGCGAACCCTAAGGGTCGCGGCTTTTGTTTTTTGCACCAGAAAAGGACTCCACCGATGGAACACAGCATCATCGACCCCGTCCGTACCCTCGGCAATGGCCGCTTCGGCGCTTACGGCGGCCGTTACGTGCCAGAGACGCTGATGGCCGCCCTGCAGGAGCTGGAACGCGCCTATGCCGCTGTCCGCGAAGACCAGGCCTTTCAAGGCGAGCTTGCGGCGTTGCTGAAAGACTATGTCGGCCGCCCGACACCGCTCTACTTCGCCAAACGCCTGTCGGAAAACCTGGGGGGAGCGAAGATCTACCTCAAGCGCGAAGACCTGCTGCATACCGGAGCGCACAAGATCAATAACGCTCTCGGTCAGGCACTGCTGGCCAGGCGGATGGGTAAACAGCGCATCATCGCCGAGACCGGCGCCGGACAACATGGCGTGGCGACGGCGACGGTCTGCGCTCTCTTCGGCATGGAGTGCGTGATCTACATGGGCGAAGAAGATATGCGCCGCCAGGAGCTGAATGTCTATCGCATGCGCCTTCTTGGTGCGGAGGTACGCGGCGTTGGTTCCGGCTCGGCGACGCTGAAGGACGCCATCAATGAGGCGATGCGCGACTGGGTCACGAACGTGCGTACGACGTTTTACATTCTCGGTTCCGCGCTCGGTGCGCATCCGTATCCGACGATGGTGCGTGACTTCCACCGCGTGATCTCGCGGGAGGCGAAGCAGCAGATTCTGGAGCATGAGGGCAAGCTGCCCAATGCGGTGATCGCCTGCGTCGGCGGTGGCTCGAATGCCATCGGAGCCTTCTATGAGTTCATTCCCGAACCAAATGTAAGGCTGATTGGTGTCGAAGCTGGTGGACGCGGCACGGCGCTGGGTGAGCATGCGGCACGCTTCTCCGGCGGTCTGCCGGGCGTGCTGCAGGGAACATACAGCTATGTCCTGCAGAACGACGCAGGTCAGGTCGCGACGACGCACTCCGTTTCGGCGGGCCTGGATTACGCGTCGGTAGGTCCGGAGCATGCCATGCTGCACGACCAGGGCCGCGCCACCTATACCTCGGCGACCGATACCGAAGCTCTGGACGCGGTGAAGGTGCTGTCGCGGACCGAAGGCATTCTGCCTGCACTGGAGTCGGCACATGCCGTGGCCGAGGCGATCAAGCAGGCGCCGAAGCTGGCGAAGACGGATGTGATCCTCGTCAATGTAAGCGGCCGTGGCGACAAAGACATGGGCATCCTGGCCCGCGAGATGGAGCTGAAGGGAGCCGGAGCATAATGCCGATTCAATTTCCGAAGAAACCGGGTCTGGTGATCTACCTCACCGCAGGTGATCCTGATCTGGAGGCGACCAAGCAGATCGCCATCGCGGCGATCGATGCCGGTGCAGACGTTCTGGAGCTGGGTGTTCCCTTCAGCGATCCGCTGGCCGATGGTCCGGTGATTCAGCGCGCGATGGAGCGCGCCGTCGGGCGCGGCGTTCGCCTGTCGGACGTACTTGCTCTTTGTAAGGAGATTCGTGCCGAGCGTCCGAAGGCGGGTCTGATCCTGTTCAGTTATCTGAATCCCGTCCTTCGTATGGGGTTGGAGTCATTCTGTGCCGAGGCGAACGCAGCAGGCGCGGATGGCGTGCTGCTGACCGACATGATTGTCGAAGAAGCTGCCGACTATATGGCCGCCATGAAAAAGCACGGCCTGGCGCCGGTCTTCCTGGCGGCACCAACCTCGCCCGATGATCG
>JAEKKE010000058.1 GCA_019510535.1 Acidobacteriota bacterium | reverse complement strand
ACTCGCGCGAGCCTTCAAAGTAGCTCTGCGAGAGGAACTCGCAACCGAAGTTGATATTCACGACGCCGCCCTTGGCCGCCAGCGCCTTGATCATCTCGTCGGTCATATTGCGGGTGTATCCGGTAACGGCGCGGCAACCCGAGTGCGATGCGATGATGGGCGCTGTCGAGGTCTCGAGGGCATCCGAGAAGGTCTTGTCTGCCGTGTGCGAGATATCCACCATCATGCCCAGGCGGTTCATCTCCTTGACGATCTCTTTGCCCAGCGGTGTGAGGCCGTTATGGTGTTCCACCTTGGGATTGTCGATATCGCCCTGCGAGTCTGCCCAGTTGTTGGTGTTGAAGTGCGTGAGCGTCATGTAGCGGACGCCAAGGGTGTAGAAGTCACGCAGCAGGCGGGGAGAATCCTCGATGGCGTGTCCGCCTTCGATGCCCATCAGTGCCGCGATCTTGCCTTCCTTCTTCGCGGCATAGACATCGGCGGCCGTGGTCGCAAGGACGAAGTCCTTCGGATGGCCCTCCACAACGTCGTGGCGCACGGTATCGATCATCTGCAGCGCCCGGTTCGCCGCGTGATTTCCTTCGACATAATTCGCTCCCACATAGACGGCAAAGAACTCGCCACCCAGCACGCCTTTCATGCGCGCAAGGTCGGTCTGTCCTTTCTTGTTGGGTGTGGCGATGTCGTACCCCTCCACCGTCTCAGAGGTGATGTCGTTATGCGTGTCGATCAGGATGGCTTCGCGGGTGATCTTGTTCACCTCGGCATCGGTCACCTTCTTCTGAGCAAAGGCAGTCATGGGAAGTAAGAGGGCGGCGGCTGCGATACGGCGGGCAGAAAGCAAAACGAACTCCTTGTGTGTGATGAGTGAAAGACCAACGGCTCCGGTATGCCCGGAGCCGTTAGCGGCTAGTTCAAATGCGATCAGGAGAAGTGCACAGGAACGGCGATGCGCTGCATCTGTTCGAGCTCTGCCTTGGCCGGAGTGTCCATGACCTCCTTGAAGGCGGTACGGAACTTCGCCATGTCTTCCTTGGTGCCGACGGAGACGCGCACGACGTTAGGCCAGATGGGCCAGGTGCGGCCGATGATGACCTTCTTCTGCGCCATCGCCGCCATCACCTGACGGCCGTTGCGGCCCGTATCGATCATGAAGCAGTTGGACTGCGAACCCGGAATGATCTTGTATCCACAGTCGGTAAGGAACTTCAGCGTCTCGGTGCGAGCCTCGCCGATGTACTTCTTGCGTGTGGGTACCAGGTCTTTGTCTTCCAGGGAAACGCGCGCTGCGATCGAGGAAGTGACGGCCATAGCGTTTTCGCCGCACTCGGTCAGCTTCTTGAGAACATCCGGATGCGCAACTGCGAGGCCTGCGCGGATGCCGGCCATGCCATAGACCTTCGAGAAGGTGCGCAGGATGATGATGTCCTTGCGCGTGTTGACCTGGTCAACAACGCTCTTCGCATCGGAGAGATGGATGTAAGCCTCGTCGACCAGAAGCATGGTCTCCTTCGGCTTGTTGTCGAGCAGCCACAGGATATCTTCGCGCGAGGTGATGGTGCCGGTCGGGTTGTTCGGGTTGCAGAGATAGATCACGCCGGCGTTCGGCGCTGCGGCGGCAAGGGCCTTCACATCGTGAGCATAGGTGGATGTGAGCTCTTTGGTGATGGTCTTGGCGCCGGCGATCGCCGCGGCACGCTGAGCAGCCTCGTAGGTGGGGTTGGCGGTAACCAGCGGTTTGTCCGGGCCGGTGTACTTCAGCACGGAGTAGTGGAGCGGTTCACTCGATCCGGCGTAAACGGCAACGTAGTCCGGTTCGACGCCGTTCTGTTTTCCAAAGACCTCCATGAGCGAAAACATCTCCAGGAAGTCGTAGCGTCCGCCTTTGGCGGCAACCTCGGCGATGGCGGTGCGAGCTGCTTCGCAGGGGCCGAGCGGATTTTCATTGGCATTGATGAGCACGGCGTCCTTCGGCATGGAAGCCATCATCTGCTTCATCATCTGCATCTGCGACGGTTGTTTGGCGGGTGCTGCACCAGTCTGTTGTGCTGCCCAGGCAAAGTGGGATTCGGTGAGGACTGGGATGCTGGCGGCGGCAGCACCCATGCTACAGAGGAACGAGCGGCGGGAAACCGGGGACGACATGACATATCTCCTTGTTGGAACAGGTGGATCGTGGGGCCGGGTGTCTTCAAATCTTGCGTGAAGTAGAAGAAATCTTCAAGTGAATGCGAATAGATGACGAGACAAATATAAAAATTCGTTGACACGCGGCAGGGGTACTGGCAGACTCAAACCAATCTCACCAACCTACGGTTAGCATCCTCGGGCCCGAACGACTCGCAGGAGGCTGCCGGAGTCTATGTACGTGGTTTCGTTCCGCGCCGAACAATGCGGAACCCTCACAGCAGTCTCGTAAGTTCAAGTTTGTTCTTCCCGTCGTAGCAAGAGCAGATTCGCAGAGATAGTTGTAAGCAGTACCGGTCCTTTTTTGTAGAGCAACTGACAGTTAGGGCGAAAACGCCAAGGGGCGTCGTGTCGGCAAGTCGACATAAGTCGATGCACAGCCGCATCTCGTCGCCGCTCAAAGTTCTTTCTCACGGAACTGCCGCCGCCGTGTGCGCACACGTGTATCCGTCGGTGGCCCAAGGCATGTGTCACAAAAGAAGTTCTCAGGGAGGTTGTAGTGGCTGTTATCCGTACCCGTTTCCAATGGCTGATGGGGCTGCTGGCGGTAGTGTTGATGTTCGCACCCGGCATGCTCGCGCAATCCTATTACGGCACGCTGAAAGGCAGTGTCACTGATTCCCAGGGCGCGGCGATTGCCGGCGCTACCGTTACCTTGACCGACGTAAACACCAAGATTGCACGTACCGCGGTATCGAATGGATCCGGCGAGTACCTGTTCAGCGCCGTGGATCCCGGAACGTTCGATCTGACGGTGACCTCTTCGAACTTCCAGACATACGTCCGCAAAGGCGTAAACGTAGCGACGCAGCAGACGGTGACCATTGACACGCCGCTGGCTGTTGGCGCTTCCTCCACGACTGTCGAAGTCACCGCCGACGCTCCGCTTGTCGATAGCTCTACCGCATCGAATGGTCAGGTCTTCGATACGCAAAAGCTGCAGGATCTGCCCAACCTGGGCCGCAATCCATTCCTTCTGACCAAGCTCAATACCAACGTTACGGCGACGGGCGATCCTCGCTTCAACCGCTTCCAGGATCAGTCCGGATCGTCAGCGATCTCCGTTTCAGGCGGACCAATCAACGGCAATAACTACGAGATCGACGGTGTACCGGTCACCGATTTCTC
>JAEKKE010000057.1 GCA_019510535.1 Acidobacteriota bacterium | reverse complement strand
GTTGCGTCGGCACGCAGCTCAAACTTGTACTGCTCCTTGTAGAGGTTGAAGGTCTTGCCGAGCGAGGTGTTGAAGCTCACGATGCCGGGGCCGTAGACGTTGTTGCGATGGAAGTTGCCGAAGGTTCCGTTCGCAGGAATGATGAATGCGGCGTTGGTGTCAGGGCCGACCTTCTGGCCGGTCGGGCTGATGTAGGTGGTGTTGAACCAGTGGTCGCGGGTGCGGTCACCGATGGTTGGGTTGCTGGCCCAGTTCGGATACATGTTGCCCGAACCGGCATAGGTCTGCGCCAGCGTGGATGGAATCGTAACGGTCATCGGATTGCCCGACTGCAGCACGTAGGTGGTGGAGAGCTGCCAGCCACCGACGGCCTGATCGACCAGGTAGTTGTTGTTCAGGAAGCGCTGTCCCTTGCCGAAGGGAAGCACATAGATCGCGTCTCCCTTGAAGGCATTGCGGACATCGAAGTTCGAGGGACCGTAGTTGGCTCCCACGTCATACGAGTTCTGGTAGGTGGTGGTGCCGTTGCGGCTGCCCCATGCCGACGAGTCAAACTCGTTGAGGAACTTCGACCACACATAACTGGCATCGAAGGACAGGCTGTGTGTCAGACGCTTCTGCACCGTAGCCTGCAGCGAGTTGTAGTTGGCATCGGAGTTGAAGGTGCTGCCGTTGATCGTGGTGAACTGCGGGAACGGGCGGAACTGTTGATCGACGACGGCCAGCTTGTCGACCGGCACCTGGTTGATGTCGCGGCTGAAGGTGAGGTTGACCGAGCGGCTGCCAACATAGGCGAGGCTCGCCTTCATATCGGCGCCGATCTGCTTCTCTACCGTGATGTTGTACTGGTGAATCTTGGTCACCGGCGTGTGCTGGTTGGTAAAGGAGACACCCTGCCCGTTGTACGCCCCCGAGACCGTCGTCGGTCCGATGTACGGGAACTGCGGATTCGCGCCCGACAGCGTGCCGACCGCAGTCTGGCCGTTGGTGGTGTCAGACAGCGATCCCTTGAAGCCGAAGGCCGCGCCTTCATCGCCACCGTAGGTATCCAGGCTCCACAGGTAGGCATATAGACCGTAGCCGCCGCGGATCACAAAACCCGGCCGGTACTGCCAGGCAAAGCCGACGCGCGGAAGCACGGTGTCGTAGACGTTGTTCTGCAGCTGCGAGCGACCGTTTGCCTTGGTGGTCGCGTACCACATGCCGCCCAGGGTGTTGGTCACGCTGTTGGTCACGGTGGGATCGAAGGTGCGCTGATTGCCCTTGGTGTCAGACCAGCCCTGCATGATCTGGTAGCGCAGGCCGAGGTTGACGGTGAGGTTCGGCGTCAGCTTCCAGTCGTCCTGGATGAACATCTGCGGAGCCTTCTGGCGTCCGGCAAACTCAGGCGTAACCTGTGCCGACCAGTTGTTGATCTGTTCGGTATAGAGATCCGCCCACGCATTGCCCGTCGACGCCTGGTTGCCGCCCGCCGCCGTCTGGCAGTAGGTGCACTGCGTATAGACGCCGGTGAAGCCGAGGGTGGAGCCGTTGATGTTGCCGTATGCGGTCGAGTTGTCCTGGAAGATCATGTACTCGCCGCCGACGTGCAGGATGTGCTTGCCGCGGATCATGGTCACCACGTCCGAAGGATCGTAGGTGTGCTCCTTGTAGGTAAAGGGCGAGAGCGGCTGGTTGATGCCCGAGTAGGACGAGATGTTGAAGGTCGGGATGATGTCGAACTTCAGATACGGCAGACCCAGCGATGGCCCAAGGCCGGAGCCCTGCGTGTCCGGAATGAAGAAGTTGAGCTGGTTGGTGTAGCCCAGACGCGCCTCGTTGATGGTGTGCGAGCTGATGTTCCAAACGTCGGTGATCTGCGAGTTATAGCTGCTGACATCGCCGGTCATGCAGACGAGCGGGCATCCCAGGCCGTTGACGTAACGCGCCGGGTTGTCACGCTCGGTCACCGATCCGGTCAGACGGTTCGTCGGAGAGATGTCGTAGTCGAAGCGGCCAAAGAAGCGGCTGTAAGGATTGCTGGAGCGCAGGTTGTAGTAGTAGTTGTTCGTCGCAACGCCGGTGGTCGGGCTGACGGAGTAGCTCGACCCGTTGTAGTTCGCCTTCGGATAGAGAGCCAGGATCTTCGCCGCTGCCGGGGAGATGGGTACCTGGTTGTTCGCAAACTGCTTACGGTTGATGTAGGTCTTGCCACCGACCGTGACCTGCGTCGTGGTCGAAGGGTCGTACACCGGAGCCATGCCGGAGAAGTCACCGCGGCGCATCGCATCGGTGGGCACCGTCTGGTAGCCGGTGCTCGCGCTCAGGCTTATGGTGCGGTCGTAGTTGAAGTAGAAGAACAGACGATTCTTTCCGCCCAGCGACTGCGGCAGCCATACCGGTCCGCCGATCGATCCGCCGAAGTCATGGTAACGGCGATAGGGCTTCGAGGTCTGATAGAAGCTGCGCGCATTCAGCGCATCGTTCTGGAAGTACTCATACGCCGCTCCGTGGAAGGTGGAGCTTCCGCCCTTGCTGATCTGGTTCATGATCACGCCGCCGGTACCGAACTGCGCGGAGAAGGCCGAGGTGCTGACCTGCACCTCCTGCACCGTCTCGAAGGTGGAGACATCGGCGTTGCCCGAGTGCGACAGGGCAGACGAGGCTCCGTCAGCCAGCACAGCGTTGTAGGGCAGGTTGCCGTTTACGGAGTAGGCCTGGCCGGTGTTGGTGGTGCCGGAGGTCGAGGTCGCGGTCGCACCGGGAATCAGCTTGATGAAGTTCTGCCAGTCCGGGGTAGGGTTCGGTAGCTTGGACAGGACTTTGCTTTCGAGCGTGGTGGACTGTTCGCCGGTCTCGGTTTGGATGAGCGGAACATCTTCGGCCACAACGACCGAGGTCTGGGTGGTGCCCACCTTCAGTTGCGCGTTCACCGTGATGACGCCAACCTGCAGGGTGATCTGCGAACGGACGTAACTGGAGAAGCCTTCCTTCGCGATGGTGACCTGATAGTTATCGGTGACGATCGGACCGGTATCGTACAGACCGGACTCGCTGGTGGTGTAGGTGGTGGTGACGCCCTTGTCCTTGTCGAGAACAGTGACGGTTGCTCCGGCGATCACGGCTCCTGTCGGATCGGTGACCACGCCGCGGATATCGCCTGCATTCGCATTCTGAGCCTCTGCCGACCAAGTCGCCAGAGAAAGTACAAGAACGCCCGCTGCAGCAAGCTGCTTGCGATACAAGAACGCCCGCTGCAGCAAGCTGCTTGCGAGAGATTGACATATCGTGCCTCCAAATGAGCAGCCTTTGCGTCATGAACAATCGATTGTTTTGAAAATGCATATTTCTCCACTCATGAAGACAATCGATTGTTTGTGAGAGATGCGGGTCTGCCGGCAGTCATTAGAGGCTATGGCTTGCAGCACTGTCAAGAGCCGGAGCATTTTTCCTGAGGTGTCATGCAGGGTTCCCGTATCTATGGGCGTTTTCCGCAATGAAACGCCACTGCACGACTCTTCCGGGATACCCAGCAACAGGGAAGATGCTCTATCTTGCGGAGGCGCGCCCCACCGGATACCGGTATGGAGCCCGGCCGGTGGACTCGCGAATGATCAACTCCGGCTCGACAGCGATGTCATCGCCGTCCCGCTCGCCTTTGAGACGATTAAGAAGGACTTTGGCGGCGGTTTCACCCATCTCCTGCAGCGGCTGGCGGATGGTCGTGATCGATGGCCGGGCAAAGACGGAGACGCGGATGTCGTCGAAGCCGATGATCGAGACATCTTCCGGAACGCGCAGGCCTGCGTCTCCTACCGCACGAATAGCGCCCAGGGCGGCGATGTCGTTGAAGCAGACGATGGCGGTGAAGTCGCGCGACTGCTTCATCAGCTTCTGTACCACGGTATAGCCCAGCTCCGGCGAGGTGATATCGCGGTCAAGCTGCATCACCAGACCCTCGGGGATGGAGATCTTGAAGTGCTTTGCTGCTTCCGACATGGCCTTCCAGCGGCTTTCGGAGTCGGAGCTGAAGGCCTGTCCGCGGATGAAGGCGATGCGCTTGTGCCCGAGATCGCGGAGGTGACGCATGGTCAGCTCGGCGGCGTGCTCGTGGTTCAGCATCACGTTGGTGATGCCGGGAATATGCGCATGGCCGGCGACGGCGACACACGGCACCTGCAGCGAGCGGGTCAGACGCGTGTCGATGGAGATGAAGCCCTGCACCCCGCGCGAGATCAGCATCTCGATGTAGGCTTCGGTCTTTTCTTCGCTGTGGCGATGCTGTGCGATGAGGTAGGAGTACTGGTTGCGCTCCAGCTCACTGGCGACACCGCTTAGCACCTGGGCGTGATACTCCTCGCCGACCAGGGGGAGAAGGATGCCGAAGGTGCGCGTGTCCTGTTGGCG
>JAEKKE010000171.1 GCA_019510535.1 Acidobacteriota bacterium | reverse complement strand
CTGGAGCCTTTCACCCTGACGCCGGACCTGAACTTCATCAATGTCGGCGAGCGCACCAATATCACCGGCTCGGCCAAGTTCCGCAAGCTGATCGTCGCCAACGACTATGAAGCGGCGCTGGAAGTCGCCCGCCAGCAGGTGGAGAACGGCGCCCAGGTCATCGACATCAATATGGACGAAGGCATGATCGACGGCGAGGCGGCGATGACCCGCTTCGTCAACATGATGGCGGGCGAGCCCGACATTTCGCGTGTGCCGCTGATGATCGACAGTTCCAAGTGGGCCGTGATCCAGGCCGGCCTGAAATGCTGCCAGGGCAAGGTCATCGTCAATTCCATCTCGCTGAAGGAAGGCGAGGAGCAGTTCCTCAAGCACGCCAAGGAGGTGCGCCGCTTCGGCGCCGCCGAGGTGGTGATGGCGTTCGACGAGGTCGGCCAGGCCGATACCAAGGAACGCAAGATCGAGATCTGCAAGCGCGCTTATGACACGCTGGTGGAGAAGGTCGGCTTTCCGCCGGAAGACATCATCTTCGATCCCAACATCTTCGCGGTCGCCACCGGCCTGGAAGAACATAACGAATATGGCAAGGCCTTTGTCGAGGCCGCCGAAGTCATCCGCGCCCAGAACCCGCATGCCCATATCTCGGGCGGCGTCTCCAACTTCTCGTTCTCGTTCCGCGGCAACGAGAAAGTGCGCGAGGCGATGCACTCGGTGTTTCTGTTCCACGCCATCAAGGCGGGCATGGATATGGGCATCGTCAATGCCGGCCAGCTCACGGTCTACCAGGACATCCCGACGCCCCTGCGCGAAGGCATCGAGGATGTGATGTTCAACCGCCGCGAGGACGCCACCGAGCGGCTTCTGACCCTGGCGCAGGAATATAAGGGCGGCGGCCAGGTCTCCGCGGTGGAAGACGCCGCCTGGCGCAGCCTGCCGGTGAACGAGCGCATCAGCCATGCCATGGTGCAGGGCATCGACGCATTCATCATCGAGGATACCGAGGAAGCGCGCGCCCAGGCGACGCGGCCGCTGGACGTGATCGAGGGCCCGCTGATGGCCGGCATGAATGTGGTGGGCGACCTGTTCGGCTCCGGCAAGATGTTCCTGCCCCAGGTGGTGAAGTCCGCGCGCGTGATGAAAAAGGCCGTGGCCTACCTGATGCCGTACATGGAGGCGGAGAAGGCGGAGCGCCAGGCGGCCGGCGAGACGGTGCGCACGCAAGGCAAGATCGTGCTCGCCACGGTCAAAGGCGACGTGCACGACATCGGCAAGAACATCGTCGGCGTGGTGCTGGCCTGCAACAACTACGAGGTCATCGACATGGGCGTGATGGTGCCCGCCGAAAAGATCCTCGAACGCGCCAAGGAGATCCGTGCCGACATCATCGGTTTGAGCGGCCTGATTACACCGTCGCTCGATGAGATGGTGCATGTCGCCCGCGAGATGGAGCGCCAGAACTTCAAGATCCCGCTGCTGATCGGCGGCGCAACGACGAGCCGTGCGCATACGGCGATCAAGATCGCTCCGCACTACAGCGAGCCGGTGGTGCACGTTCTGGACGCAAGCCGTGCTGTGCCGGTAACCACCAGCCTGCTGAGCGAAGAGGGCCGGCAGAGCTTCATCGATCAGCATCGCGCTGAGTATGAGGGCGTGCGTAAGGCTCACGCTGCTCCAAAGCTGAAGGCTGTTCCGATCGCAGACGCACGGGCGCGTCGTACACCGATTGAGTGGCGCGCGGAGGATATCTCGCAGCCTTCCTTTACCGGTGTTCGCGTGCTGGATAACTTTCCGCTCGAAACGCTGCGCGAGTTTATCGACTGGTCGCCGTTCTTCCATGCCTGGGGTTTGAAGGGGATCTATCCGCGCATTCTGGATGATGAAAAGCAAGGCGCTCAAGCCCGGCAGATCTTTACCGAGGGCAATGCCCTGCTGGACAAGATCATTGCGGGCAAGCTGATTACAGCGCGGGCGGTGTATGGCTTCTGGGCCGCCAACGCTGTTGGTGACGATGTCGAGCTTTATACCGATGAGACGCGCTCGACGGTGCTGGACCGCTTCTACTTCCTTCGCCAGCAGGTCAATCGCGAAGGCAAGGAACCGTGCCGCTGCCTCTCAGACTTTGTCGCACCGAAGGAGACGGGCCTGCGGGACCATGTCGGCGCCTTCGCCGTCACCAGCGGTATTGGCCTGCGCGAGCTTTGCGACCGCTACAAGGCGGAGCACGACGACTACAGCGCCATCATGGCGGAGGCTCTGGCCGATCGCCTGGCTGAGGCCTTTGCCGAGTGCCTGCACAAGCGTGTCCGCGAGGAGTGGGGCTATGGCTGCCAGGAGAATCTAACCAACGACGAGCTGATCCAGGAAGAGTATCGCGGCATCCGTCCTGCTCCGGGGTATCCCGCGAGCCCCGACCATACGGAGAAGGGCACCATCTGGAAGCTGATGGATGTGCAGGCGAAGACCGGCATCATGATTACGGAGTCGTACGCGATGTGGCCGGGTTCGAGCATCAGCGGGATTTACTTCGGGCATCCGGAGTCGCGGTATTTCAGCGTTGGGAAGATCGATCGCGATCAGGCGCAGGATTACAGCGAGCGTAAGGGATGGACGTTGAGTGAGGTCGAGCGGTGGCTGGGGCCGAATCTTAATTACGATCCTGAGAGATAGCGGTTGTGGCTGTATCGATGAATTAGGTCGGAACTGGGTGCCCCACATACGCGAAGCTTATGTGGGAGTATCGAGCGCCGGCTCGATCCGTTTTTAGTTTGTCATTTCGCAGCAGAGCGGAGAAATCTGCTTTTATCCGATCCCCATAGATACAACGGATCCGCACACACTAAGGACTATGGAGCGGGCCTTCAGCCCTTAGGTCTTACTGTGCCCATGAACCTGGGGCGTTGCCCCAGGCCGGTATAGAACGCGCCTTCAGCGCTTATCCTAAACCGGGTGACCACCTTCGAGGTACCCGACGAACTTGTTGGGGTAGAGAAGCAGATTTCTCCGCTACGCTGCGAAATGACAAACCAAAAAAGATTCGAGCTTCGCTCGAACTACCCACATAAGCTTCGCGTATGTGGGGCACCCGGTGCATGGGTTATTCCTCATCCGGCAATCCCGCAAGGCTTCGTACCAGCTTGCTGACTCCGTGGGCAACATTGAAGGATTGCGGCACTGACTCCCGTTCCAAAAGACCGAGACCGCACGTCGCTGTGATCATCGCCCGTTGCGCGAGCTTCTGCGGATCGCCCGCGCGCGATGCGCACTCGAGCCAGCGGAGGAAGATTTGTGCCGCGTCCATGGCGTCAAGGTGCCGCTTCGTCGGCACCAGACCGTAGGCGACTGTGCCTCCCTGGTTCACGAAGTCCATCGCCTGCGGATGCGTGAAGAACGACTCCAGACCTTCATGCGCATCGAAGGACAGAATGTCAGGCCTGACTCGGAACATGCGATCAAAGGGCTGCGACGCGCAGCAGTGCAGGCCGGCATAGACGCCGCGCGTGCGGGCATCGTCGAGGATTGCGGCCAGGGCGCTGAGGCGATGTTCTTCGGGAAGTCCGGGGATCTCGAGACACAGGCCCGGCTCATCGACGAACAACAACACGGGCAAGTTTGCCGCGCGAAGGCGATTGGCCTGCCAGCAGATGAGTTGCGAAACGTGGAAGGCGACCGACGAGAACAGAACTGGATCGGAGAGGAACGGCCGGCCTTTGTAGAAGAGAAAGGCTGCGAGCGTGATGGGACCTTCGATCTGTCCTTTGACGGCGGCGGCCTGCGGGAATACTCCTGAGGCGAGCGCCTCTTCCAATGCGAAGAAGCCGGCGGCGTTGTCTTCGGTAAGGTAACCGTCGCCGTTGTGCAGAACGTCGATGACCGCATCGATGCTGCCTTCCGGGACCTGGTAGCCATAGCCGTCGCTGCGCGGCTCGATGAGGTGGCGGATGCAGTCGAAGCCCTGCCCGATGGCAGCTTCACGTTCTGAACGCTGCGGAAGCTGGGGCCAGAAGGGTACCTGCGGCGAGAAGCTAATCACCGATTCCAGGGCTTCAGGAAGCGAGGTGAGCGGCAGGCTGCCGACTCCGGTAACAGCTCCGGCGGGATCGAAGGTCGGGCGGCGGAGAGCTGTCTGCGACATTGCGAATTCGGATGGGGTCGACGGCAAGCGTTGAGGTTCTCCTTCGCTGATTTCAAGCTATCACGGTGGAGATTTCCAATTTCCAAATTGGAAATTGGAAATCTTAGGAACCCATGCACTAGGTGCCCATCCATCGCGTATCGGGGGCCCCGACGAACTTGTTCGGTGGGGTGGTAACGCGATGGGTGGGATCTCGAACGACAAAGACAATTCGAGCTTCGCTCGAACCACCCACATAAGCTTCGCGTATGTGGGGCACCCGATGTATGGGCTCACTATCGGCTACACTACGCGCACGATGTCTACACGGCTTACGCTTGATCTCGACACCTTGCGCACACTGACCGTTGCGAATGATCTTGGCAGTCTGGCGCTGGCGGCAGAGCGGCTGGGGCGCACGCCCTCTGCTGTGAGCCTGCAGATGAAGCGGCTGCAGGAGGAGCTGGGAGCACCGGTCTTTCGGAAACGCGGCCGCGGCCTTGCCCTGACTGAAGAGGGCGTGGTGGCGCTTGCGTATGCACGCCGCATGCTCTCGCTCAACGATGAGCTGCTGGACACGATGCAGGGCGCCAATATCGCCGGACATATCCGCATCGGTTGCACGCAGGACTTCGCCGCGGCGCTGCCTTCTGCGTTGTCACACTTTGCCCTGCTCTATCCGCGGATGCAGGTTGAGCTGCGCATCGAAGGCAATGCGGCACTGGCCGATGCGGTGGAGGCATCGCAGATCGATCTCGCGGTTGCAATCGGTCATGAGACACGCGCGGCAGCCGAGACTATTGGGCAGCTTGAGATCGTGTGGATTGCAGCTTCCACCTTTGCTCCTCCGCAGAATCATCCTCTGCCGCTGGCTGCGCTTGGACCACAGTGTGCCTTTCGCCGATGCGCCATCGAACATCTGGAGACGGCCACAACGCCATATCGCATCGCCGCCAGCAGTCCCAGTCTTGAAGGCCTATGGGCCGCGCTGCTTGCGGGTCTGGGCATCACGGCGCGCACAGGATTGCGGCTTCCCGAAGGCCTGATCTCAGCGGCATCGCTCTTCGGTTTACCCGCGCTTGGCGCGCTGCCGGTTACGCTTCATCGCAATCCGCAGTCCACAGGTATCGCGGTCGATCGCATGAAGATTCTGCTGACAGAGGCCGTGCAGGCAACGCTGGCCTCACAGGCGAAGACCGCGAAGAAGCATAAACAGAGCTCACGTGTCGCTTGAGAACAATCAAATTGTCCTTGCTGTGTCGCGTTGTTAGAGTCGCGGCATGAAACGGTATTTGCTTCTGCTCACTGCGCTTCTGCTTGCTCCGCTCTCCGGCATGGCACAGACCTCTTCCATCGTCGGCACTTGGGCTCTTACTGCCGCGGATAAGCTGATGCCGGATGGTACGCGCGTCTCTGACTATGGGCCCAATCCTCACGGCCTGGTGATCTTTACCGCGGATGGACATTACTCGGTGCAGATCTATCGCGGAGACCGTGTGAAGTTTGCCTCGGGCGACAGACTTAAGGGAACGCCGGAGGAGTATCGTGCGGTTGCGACCGAGATGAGCGTTCACTTCGGTACCTATACCGTCGATGACACGAAACACACCATCAGCTTTCATATCGATCGCTCTTCGGTTCCGAACCAGGATGACACCACCGCGGTGCGGGCTTATGAACTGCAGGGAGACGTTCTCTCCTGGAAGGTCGCGGCGCGGCCGGATGGATCGATTCCAGTGACGGTGTTGAAACGAGTGAAGTAGGTACATCGATCCGGACGAATGCGTATTTGAATTTGGGTGGGAGCAGCGGGGTCCCCGGCCAGCTTTGCTGGCTGGGGTGTTCAGCGGGCTTCAGCCCGCTGATGTAGCGCTGAAGGCGCGCTCTATACCAGCCTGGGGCAACGCCCCAGGTCTCGGATAGTTAAGAGGTCTGAGGGCTGAAGGCCCGATCTATAATCCTCATGCCAAATAGCTGAAGGAGCCCATCTGGACGGTAAACCGTGGACTAAAGTCCACCGCTCCTACACGTTTCGCGCATTAGAACTAATCTGCCTTCACTGCAGAGTTATAGAGCGGGCCTTCAGCCCTCTAACATCGTGTGGGCACTGAGACCTGGGGCGTTGCCCCAGGCTGGTATAGAACGCGCCTTCAGCGCTTTTCCCACCAAAAGAAAATTCTCACTCGCCTTGACGGTCCCATTTATTACTCTCACAATGTAGTACTAACGATGCTTGGAGAGTTTGAGTACCTCATCATTACGGCGGCAGCGGGGCTTGGCGAGCGGGCGTATGGCGCCACCATCCGCGAAGAGGTTGAGGCCAGCGGCCGAGGCTGTTCGATTGGCGCGCTGTATACCACCATCGACCGGTTGGAGACGAAAGGTCTACTGAAGACCTGGATGAGCGATGCCACGCCAGAACGCGGTGGCCGCGCCAAGCGCATGGTAAGCATTACGCCCAGCGGTTTGAGCGCGGCAAAAGAGTTCTACGAGACGGTGATGCGGATCAGCCGCGGGGCCTCATGGGCGGCAAACCAGAGCAGGAGTGTTCTATGACGGGTTGGACCATCGTGGAAGTCGTCGCTTCACGTCTTCTGGAACGCAATGAGTGTGAAGCCGTGCTTGGAGATCTTGCGGAGACACATGAGAGTACATCGGCGGCCCTGCTGAATGTGATGGGCCTTGCATTTCGCCGTAAGGCGACGCCATGGCGCACTCTAGGCCCATGGGTTGCTGCCTTCGGCCTGGCGCTGCCGTGCAGCCTGCTGTTGATGGCCTTGTCAGTCTCAATCAGCGCGACCTATGTGCGGCTGTTCAATACCACGGTTCTGAAGAGCACCGGCCTCACGCTTGGTCCTGGCGTCGCCATGCTGATCTGGAATGTGATTCTGCTGATCGGCTGGGCGTGGACCGGCGGCTTCGTGATGGGATCACTCTCACGCAAGACCATCCGCATCAGCGTGCTGATGTCATCGATTCCCTGCGTCTTCTGCATGGCGCGTTTTCACGTGGAGTCTCTCTCACGCTTCTGCCTGCTGCTCTTCCTTATTCCCGCGGCGTGGGGTGTCTATCGCGGTCTGCGGCTCACACGTATTTATCTTCCCGCGGCATTGGTGCTTGCACTCGGTATCACGCTGCTGACGATTCCCATGTGGCGCAATCCCGGGGCATGGCTTCCGAACTGGGCGCTGAGTTGGCCCGCGTGGTACTTAGTCCTGACTGCGTGGAGAAGCTCCAGACGCGCAGAAGGCACACAGCCGCTGGCTACCTGACACACACTGATATCGGGCCGCTTCATGCGGCTGCACACACCGTCACTGCGAACCGGTACGGAATCCCCTGGGTTAAAGTTCGCGATTTTTTCTGAAAGCGCGGAACCATCGTCCCAGTTGAAACGTATCAGCGGGCGTACGTCGCAATACCGCGCGGACGTCTCAGCTCGTAATCAGGATCTATAGGCTTCACACCTTATCTCTGAGGAGCACTCCCATGTCGACTGCTCGCGTATCCCCGTGCGTCTTGAAACGTCTGGCGATGATCTGGCTCATCGTTACTGCACTTTCCCCGCTCTTTTTTGATAGTGCTATCGCGTACGCGCGTCCTGCAATGCAAGCGAGCCCAGGCGCTGAACATACCGCAAAGCCTGTACCAACAACCACGCAGCAGATGTATCGCAAGCTGATTCAGGAAGCTGAGCAGAGGAACGATCCTCCCGCGCGCATTGGATATCTGTGGGCTGTACTTGCCTCTTCGTATCACGATATCGGCAACATCGCCGAGTCTCAGCGAGCCTTTGAACGTGCACTGCCCTTGTTGGCGCAATCGCCGCAGTCACGCGGCAACTATGCGACGGCCCTCGATAATCTTGGAAGCATTTATCTTGAGCTCGGCAACATTGCCGATGCGGAGAAGGTGAGGACGCAGGCCTTTCATCTTCGCGAAGAGCTGGGGAACCCCATCGATCTTGCCCGCGGCCACGAACATCTCGCCGAGGTGCTGCTGGCGCGGCATCGTTTCAAGGAAGCTGAGCAGCACGCCCGCGCCGCTTACGACACGCTCTCTGCGAAGCCGGAGCCCGACGATATGGACGCTCCCACGGCCGAACATCCGCAGTTCACACCGAGGCATGGCAACACCATGCTGGCCGCGTTGATCACGCTGGTCTTTGCGGAATGCAACCAATCGGAGCTGCAGGAGTGTCTGCAGGCAGCAAAGCAGGCCGATCAGATTGCAATGCAGGAGTTCCCTTCCGGATCGCTGGAACAGGCACACGCCGCTATGGCATTGGGCTTTGCACAGTGGAAGACGGGAGATATCGCCACCGCCGATCAGACATTGCGCAGTGGGATGGTCATGATGAAGTCCAGGCTTGGTGAAGGGCATCCTCTCGTGCTTGATTCGATGTATGAATACCGGGAGTTCCTGCAGGCGCAGCACCGCAAGGCGGACCTTTCATCGCTTGATCGTCAGATCAAGGATGTGAAAGAGCATCAACCGGCGACGGCGTGTGCGAATTGTACGATTAGTGTTTTTGCGTTGCGGTGATGAGGTATGAAGGATTTAGTCTCAGCGAATCAGCAGCAAATTAAAGCGCTGAAGGCGCGCCCTATACCAGCCTGGGGCAACGCCCCAGGTATCAGGTAGGGAGAAGGATAAAGGGCTGAAGGCCCGACCTATAGAACGGAACCCGTGGAGCGGTCCTAATGTTTCCAAACCTCGATCATCGTTCGACGTACCACCGAACGATCTGCAACATCTACTGAGGAACTATGGATCGGGCCTTCAGCCCTCTATCGGTTTTTGGTGCCTCATACCTGGGGCGTTGCCCCAGGCTGGTATAGAACGCGCCTTCAGCGCTTTAAAACGAAGACGCAACTCGCGCCGCTCGCGGTATCTTGGGAGCGTGGATTCTCTGCCGTTACAGGACGGGTTACAGAGCGGGCTTGCGGAAGAGGTCTCTCCTGCTGCTCCTGTCGAGCGTGCAGGTATCTCGCCCGGGGATCTGCGGGAGTTGTGGACACAGGCGCAGGCTGAGGGCTATGAGCTTTCCGAAACGGAGTTTGCGCCGGCTCTCGAAACTGCCGGCGCGAAGTACAACTTCGGCCTTCCTTCGCAGCAGACATCCACACCCAGTCAGCGGCTGGCGTTTTACCGGAACCTCCACCTTAAAGAACTGGCGCTGGCGCATGCCTGCGCTCTGGGCCGTGAGGCGGCGTGGCAGGAGTTGGTCCTCCAATACCAGGCGGCGCTCAAACAAGCCGCTATCAGGATCACTGGATCTGCTTCGCTGGGAGAAGATCTTGCGGGCGCGCTTTACTCCGAGCTCTTCGGTCTGACGGAGAGTGATGGTGTGCGCCGATCTCCGCTGGCGAGCTATACAGGTCGGGGATCGCTGATGGGCTGGCTGCAGGCCACGCTGACGCAGCGGCATGTGGATCATCACCGCCGCACTCATCGCGAGATTCCGCTCGAAGACAATGATTTCGCCGCGGCTCCCGTTTCTCCTGCTCCTGCGACACCGGAGATCGAGCGGCTGAAGGACGCCATTGGCAATACCTTCAATACGTTGCCGGCGGAGGATCGCTTCCTGCTCGTATCTTATTTTTTGGATGGACGTACTCTGCTGGAGTTGGCGCGGCTTCTGCGCGTGCATGAGGCCACGATGAGCCGGCGGCTGAAGCGGCTAACGCAGGATATGCGAAAGAGGCTGCTGAAAGATTTGCAGGCGCATGGCATGAGCCGTGCCGCCGCGGAAGAGGCGCTGGGAACCGATCCGCGGGATATCGACATCAATCTGCGAAGTCTGCTGCAAGCTTCGCCATCTTCTCCGTTCCCTCAACAGGCAGGAACCAGATGAACGAGCCTCTCCAACCCGGACACCACCTCGACGCGGACCAGCTTGTCGCGTTCGTGGAAGGCGCGCTCACGGAGCGGGAGCGCCAGGAGAGCCTTGCTCATATGGCCGTGTGCGAACGGTGCCGCAGCATCGCGTTCCTGATGCAACCGGAGATGCCGACGCCCACACCCGCCGCCGAGCTGCGTCTTCCCTTCTGGCGGCGGTTTACGCCGCTGGTCTATGCAAGACTGGGCGCAAGCGGTTTGGGCGTCTGCGCTACGGTGTTGATCGTCTTTGCCTGGATGCACCAGGGACCACCGCCGCCACCGAAGGCAAACGTTGCTCATGTCGCTCCTCCGCCGGTACCCCAGACGCAAGCGAACACGACTCCTGAAGTAAGTGCGGCGAAGCCTGTCAGCAAAGAGAATGCAAAGAAGGCATCGTCTGCATTAACCGCTGTTCGCCGAAGTGCGGAGCAGGTTCCCACCGCCCCGCCTGCGGCTGCGCCACCAAAGCATGAGGCCACGGATGCAGTTGCGGTCGCCACGCAAAACCGGGCGACCCAGTTGGTGATGCTTACGCCTGGGGCCGCGGTTACATCGCCGCTCAATGGCCGCCAGATGCATGATCTTCCGGTGAATGGCCGCACTGCATCTCGATATGCCGCGCCCGCTGCAGCAAGGCCGGTGTCTCCGGAACAGTTGTTCCCTCCGCCGAATGGACAACTCGCGTTGCGGATCGAACATGGGCAGTCCGCCGCAGGGGCTGAGGCTAAAGTGGCCGGCGTAGTGCTCGACCTAACCGGGGCAACCATCTCCGGAGCCACCGTCACTCTCCGTCAACCTAACATGCCACTGCGTCAAACCAAGACAGATAACACCGGCAACTTCACCCTCGCCTCCCTTCCGGCGGGCAAATACAAACTGAAGATTGCAGCTTCTGGCTTCCAGACCGTTACCCAGCCACTGACTCTCCACGCGAATGATGTTGCACTGCTTACCTCACAGGTACCCGTTGGCTCCGCGAATACAATCGCAGCGGCCTCGGAGTCTGCTCCGACGCTAACTGCGAAATCGACCGTGATCGGTCCTACTCCGCTCAAGGCCCCTCTCCCTGGCGACGCGCAGCTGACAGACACGATCCGCCGGGGCAACCGCGTACTCGCGCTCGATTCCATCGGCAAGGTCTACCTCAGCACGGATAGCGGCAAACACTGGAAGTCGATCAAGCCGCTTTGGAGCGGAAAGGTCTCACAGATCGAGGCCGCGAAGCACGGACAGGGGTTTTCGCTCACCACCGATGCGGATGCGGTCTGGTCAAGCTACGACGGCACGCACTGGCAGAAATAAATCTCAAAATTTTCTCTGCAAGTTTTCCCGCATGATGCGTTCTCCGCATAGATGACAAATAGCGAGGGCGAACGATGAAGGCGATCCTTTTTTCTATGCTTGCGGCTCTACTTCCGTCAATTGCATACGCACAGCAGCCACACGGGCCCGACCTGCAGTTCAATCCGCGGCACGTGCTCAACCCGATCTGTCCGGTTGTCTTTGGAGCGCAGGCAAATGCCGCTCCGGTCATGACGCTCCGCGGCGTGACGCAGTCTCATCTGTATCTCAAGACCGGGAAAGATTCGGAAGAGAAGCAAGAGCGCACCTTCCACATCGAGTCACGCGCGGGATCGAATGGATTCACGCAGAGCGATATTTCCGTCTCTGGCATTACCTCGTTACGTACGGCTGAGATTGCGGAGATCCGCTTTACCGATGGAACGAGCTGGCATCCGACCGGCATTGCCGGATGCGTTGCTTATTTCAATGGAGTTCATCTGGTGAATGCGGAATCGGCGAAGTAGGCCGTTGTCCCGTTCATTGTGTGTTTGCGTTGCGGTGAGCGGGATGAGTTTTAAAAGCGCTGAAGGCGCGTTCCTGATCGAGCTCACCTCTCCTGCATGATGCGGTCGCGGCTCTCGCGCTTCGCGCGTTTTGACCATCCGAGGCGCAGGCCAACATAGCCCGCGACGAGCAGAGCTGCGAAGAGCATCGCGATCAGGCGGTTGTAATAGATCAGGCTTGCCAGGCAGA